>JAJYAG010000058.1 GCA_021779665.1 Bacteroidota bacterium
CTCGTAATACCCAACGCGGTCGTTCCCAGTTATACCCCAGGTTGCCCTGAATTTACCATCAGATAACCAGCTTTTTGACCAATCCATAAAGCTTTCGTCAGAAAAGCGCCAGCCAAGGGATGCTGAAGGAAAAAATCCCCAGCGGTTTTTTGTCCCGAACCTGGAAGATCCATCATAACGGAAATTGGAATTGAGCATGTATTTGCCTTTATAGCTGTATCCAAACCGGCCAAAAAACCCTGCAATTGCATAATCGGAAGCAGTCGTATTTGTTTCAGCAAGATCAAGGGTACCCAGATTCATGGAATAAACCTCTTCTGAAACAAAATAGCTGCCAGAATAATTTAAATAATCATTTCTGCCAGTCTCGACACTTGAACCTGCCATAATATTAATTTTATGGTTGTCCCAAAATGTTTTGTTAAAAGTAAGGTAAGCCTCTCCCTGATATGTTTGTCCCAGTATATTATTATCAGATGCGGTATTCTTGCGCAGGTTTTCATCTCCATTCGAATCGAGTTCCCTGGAGGCGAACTCTTTTTCGCGTCTTAGGCTTAAATTAGCAGTGGCACTTGCCTGGAACAAAAGGGATGGAATAATTTTATATTCAACAGCCTGGTAAATTGTTCCCTGGAAACGCTCATCCAGGTTCTTCCTGTCATAAAGTTCCTGGATAGGGTTTTTATTGCCACCCATTGCATAATAGGGTGCAAATGTGCCGTCGGGATAATAAATAATCATATTGGGAGGCCTTCGCATAGAGGTTTGAAGAACACTTCCATCATCAATGCTGTTTGTTTTTGATTTACTAAAACTAATACGGGTCATCGATTTAAACTTTGAAGTGGCTTGATAGTCCACATTCATCCTTCCCGTAAATTTATTATTGTAGCTGGTAAGGATAATTCCTTCATCATTTAGAAAACCGGCTGAGGCCATAAACTTTATTTTTTCTGTACCTCCGCTGATACCAAAATTAACATCGTTACGAATGGCTGTCCGTGTTAATAAATCCTGATAAAAATAGGATGTGCTATTTATAAGGCCCACAGAATCTGCATTTGATTTGAACTTTTCAAGTACCGAACCACGGGTTGAAGGATCGTTCAGCACCTGTTCAAATGCATTCACCTGAGGTATTTTATTTGCAATGGTACTGTAACTTCTAAGTGCCTGAACCGTTATTCTTGGGGCTCCCGACTCACCTGATTTGGTAGTAATTATTACCACCCCATTTGCCGAACGGGCACCATAAATCGCACCGGAGGCTGCATCCTTTAATATTTCAATAGATTTAATATCGTTGGGGTTTATGGAAGAAATATCCTCAGTTACAACGTTATCAACAACATATAATGGCGAAACACCCGCATCGTCAAAAGTGGAAGCACCTCTGATCATAATAGTATTTGAGGCTCCCGGGGCACCGGATGCGCTGGAAACCTGCACCCCTGCTGCTGCTCCCTGGAGCGCATCAAATATGTTTACAGCCTGCCGTTGCTGGATAGATTTATCGGTAACTGAGGTAATAGCCCCCGTCACATCCCTCTTTTTCTGAGTCCCGTAACCAACAACCACAACTTCATCCAGGGTCTTTAATTCAGGTACCAGGGAAACGTTTACAGTGACCCGGTTACTAACGGGAGTGGTTTCGGTAAGGTACCCAACAAAGGAAAAAACCAGAGAAGCATTGCTGTCGGAGGTTTTAATGGTGTAGTTACCGTTTAAATCGGTAGTTGTTCCAATTGTAGTTCCCTGCACTACAATGTTAACGCCTGGTAAAGGTTCGCCTTCATTAGAGGTGACTTTGCCCGTGATTTGCTGAGCATGTAAAGCAAATCCACAAACGAAAAGCAATACTAAGGTCAGTATAAGCTTTCCTTCACGATAAATTTTCGGTTTTTTTTGTTTCATAAAAATTAGATAATAAAAGTATATGTTAGGATACATTTAGCACAGCAGTATTAGTAGTATATACCATCAGTAGCTTATTTGCATTGTTCCTATTATTGCAGGTCACAACACAACAAAGCTAACCCGGAGTTGGGTAAACTAGGGATACAAATCGTTCTTAAAGGTGGAAAATGTATTCCGTTGGGTGGAAAAAATGTAAATAAAGAGTGGAAAAATTGTTCGGATTTATCTGCCGTTTTTACATTAATATGCCATTTACCCGAAGGGAATAGGTTTAGGATCTGTTGTAAATGAAAGCTTTTTATTTTGGATTGTCAGCCTCGGCCATGTATTCTGAAGGAGTTTTGCCGTATTGATTACGAAATGATTTACTAAAATATTTGGCATCTGTAAACCCCACAGCATAACTTACTTCGGCAATGGTCATTTTTTTCTGTTTTAATAGAGTTGAAGCTTTTTTGAGACGTGTAGTGTTAATAAGGTCAATTACAGACATATCTGTCAGCGCTTTCAATTTTCGGAAAAGAACGGGTCTGCTCATACCTAACTCTTCAACCAGTTTGGGAACACTGAACTCCGGATCGGCCATGTGATGCTCTATTATTTCCATCAGGCGTTTCAGGAATTTTTCGTCAGGTGAGGTAATTTGGGTTTGCGTAGGTTCAAGAGTTATTATTCTGCTATATTTTGTCTTAAGCTGATCATGGGCTACCAGCAGGTTTCTTATTTTAAGTTCCAGCATATGAATGTTGAAAGGCTTTGTGATATATTCATCTGCTCCGGTTTCCAAGCCTTCGAATTGATTTACTAGTGAGTTTCGTGCTGTTAAAAGTATTATTGGTATATGGCTTGTACGTTCATCTGTTTTAAGCCTGCTGGCTAGTGTTATACCATCAAGGCCGGGCATTACAATATCACTTATGATAAGGTTTGGCAAATGTTCTATAGCTAAATTCCATGCTTCGTCTCCACCGGATGCTTCTAGCATTGTATATTGATTTTTTAAATTGTCGGTCAGGTAGTTGCGTATTTCTGCATTGTCATCCACAATAAGGATAGAGTATTGACTGTGTTCCAATCGGTTAAACTCTGTTGTCTCCTGATTTAAGTTGTCTGTTTCCAGATCAATGTACGATTCAATCTGTTCGCTGTTTTTAAAATCGGGGATGATTTCATCCTTTGAAAAATGTTCGTTTCCTTTTGGAAGTGTGATTGTAAATCTGGAAAATCCGTTTTTATTATTTTCAGAAGTTTGGCTTTCAACATTTATCTTACCCTTGTGTAACTCAATTATACCTTTGGTTAAGGCCAAACCAATACCAAAACCATAATCAGATAAACCTGAATTCTCGACCTGATAAAACCTGTCGAATATTTTATCAACATGTTCCTTGGAAATACCCTGTCCATTATCTTCAAAAATGATTAAAATATTATCATCGGCATTATGAATTGAAATACTAACTTTCCCGTTTTCGGGCGTGAATTTGAATGCATTAGACAGAAGATTAAAAAATACTTTTTCGAGTTCACTGCGATCATACCATAATTTTATTTCTTCCCCAGGCGAAGTGAAAATGAGGTCAATTTTTTTAATCTTAGCATATTCTTTAAAGGAGAGGATAATTTCGTTCAGGAATTTGACAATATTTCCTTCGGCAACCTTAAGTTTGAGCTTCCCATTTTCCTGTTTTCTAAAGTCGAGCAGTTGGTTGATGAGCCTAAGTAACCTATTCGCGTTTATTTCTATGACCTGGAGTTGCTTTTTTAGTTCAGGCTCTATTTTGATGTTATTGAGAAGATTTTCAAGTGGGCTGATTATGAGCGTCAGCGGAGTGCGGATTTCGTGTGAAATATTTGTAAAGAAATTTAGTTTGGATTGATTTAGCTCGTTTTGTTTTTTACTTTCAATTTGTTCCAGGAATAATTCCTGCTCAAGTTTTAATCTGATCCTGGTAAAACGGTTATAGATATAAAGGGCAAGAAGAATTAGCGCAAAATAAATGGTAAATGCCCACCACGTTTTCCAGGGTGGTGGCAGAATTTGTATGGTAAGTGATATAGGCTTTTCGTTCCAAACACCGTCATTGTTACTCCCTTTAACAAATAGTGTATATTCACCGGGAGAAAGGTTCATATAAGAAGCAACAGGCTTGGTAACGTAATTCCATTTTTGCTCGAACCCTTTGAGCATGTAAGCATATTGGTTTTTGCCCGGATTAATGTAGTTAAGTACCGCAAATTCAACTGAAAAAATATTCTGATTATGCTTGAGTTTTATTGCCCTTGCTGAATTTAAACTCTTTTCTAATATTGCATTTCCATCACTAATTCTGACTTCATCGTTTATCAGGTTAAGTTTTGTAAAAGCCAAAGGAGGAATTGCCGTGTTATAGTCAATACTGTCAGGATGAAAAATTACCACACCGTTGTATCCCCCGAAATACATGTGACCATTATGATCTTTTAAGTACGAGTTGAAGTTGAATTCTTTGCAAATCAGGCCATCTTTTCTGTCGTAATTAATTGCCTCCTGTTTTTCAGGGTCAAACTTTGTAATGCCATTTTCTGTGCTGAGCCAAAGAAATCCATTGTTATCCTGAAGAATTCCATTAATACTCAATCCAGCAATTCTTTTTTCATTATCAACGTGAATGAAATCATTCTTTTTACCATCAAACCTAAACAGCCCTTTTCCCCGGGTACCTACCCAAATCCGTTTTTTACTGTCCTCAAAAATCACGAGAATAAATTGTCCGTTTAGTTCTTTCACTCCCGGGAGTTTTGTATCAAACCGGTAAAATTTTCCGTCTGCATGACGTTGACAAATTCCTACGGATGATCCGATCCATAATGTATTTTTTGAATCGAATAATAGGCTTGTAAGAAAATTAGATAGTAGGGTTGACTGATTATTGGCGCTGCTTACAAAGGTTTCGAAGGTTTTATTCTTTGGATTGTGCCTGCATAAACCTCCGCCATTGGTTGCAATCCAGAAATCTCCGGCAGAATCACGGATAACACTGTAAATTCTGTCATTTGGTATTGAGTTGGGCCCGAAAAAATAACGATCAAATTTTTTTGTTTTAAAAGAAAAATAATTCAGGCCATTAAACGTGCCAATCCATAATCCTTCCTTACCGTTGGGATAAATACATTTTACATTATTCTGAGAAAGGGATTGAGGATCGTTTGCTTTATGCCTGAAATATTCATAAGTATTTGTAGTCTTGTTCCAGTAAATAATTCCACCACCATCTATACTAATCCATAAGTTGTTTTTATAATCCTCAAAAATGGCGCTTGCCATTTTGAATCGCAAAGGAGAGTTTTTCCCCGATTGCCTGAAATAATCAAACTGCCTTGAGTTAGGACTGTAGAAATTTATTCCGGCGTAATATGTACCTATCCAAAAGGAGCCGTCCCGGTCAATAAAAATTGATCTGATAGAATTATCGCTTAGAGATGCAGGATTATCAGAGTTACTGGAGTACTGTTTTATTTCATTTAATACCGGATTATAAATTGTCAGGCCTCCCATTGAACCAATCCAGTAATTTCCCATTTTATCCCTTTTTAAGATTCGCACAGCATCATCTGCACTTTTAATGATATGCTTATAATTAGGATAATTATCCAGGTTTTTAGTTGAATAAAAGGTATTTGTTTGTCTGTTATAAATATTTATACCACCTTTTTCAGTCCCTATCCAAATGGTTTCGTTGTCACCTTCAATAATAGAATTAATCCAGTTATTGTTTAAACTGCTCTGGTTAATATCAGAAATATAATTGGTAAATGAATATTCATATTCTCTGATAAGTTTTAGCCGCGATACCCCATTCATTGTCCCAACCCAAATATCACCGTGACTATCCTGAAATATGGTGCGGATGTAATTGTCAACAAGGGATTGAGTATTATTGCCGTTTTTATAAAAACGGACAACCTTAAACGGATTTGTTGATATAACCAGGTTCAGACCATTTCGGGTGCCAATCCAAATGTTTTTTTCGCGATCCTCAAATATTACATTAACATTATTATTAGACAATGAAGAATTGTCGTCCACTTTATTTTTGAAGCAAATAAAGTTATCAGATTGTGGTTTATAAATACATACTCCTCCAAGATAAGTTCCTACCCATAATTGGTTATTACTATCAAGAAAAATTGAGTTAACCGTATTTGCAGGTAAACTTTTGTCATCTAAGGGATTATTTCTGTAGGTTTTTATTTCGTAAGAGTTGAAACGGTTAAGTCCATCTCTGGTACCAAACCAAATAAAACCTTCTGCATCTTGTGCAATTGAAAATACAGTACTTTGCGAAAGTCCGTCTTCAACTGTTAAATGATTAAATGGTATCTGTTTATATTGGCCAAAAGTTAAATTAAAAGAGAAAAAAAGTTGTATTATAAAAAAGCTGCAATATTTGCGAAAAAATACTTCTAAATATAATATCTGAGCTTTATTTGAGAATGCCAAAAAGTTACGCATGAGTTTCAAAGATTAAAAATTAAAAGTATAAAAAGAATTAATTCTTGCTTCTAATCTTTACCTTGTAATGCTACAAGACACATTTTTTGTAAATTCAAAACTTTAAATGAACGAAATGGATTTGAATAAAAATACGGTTTTGTTTATCGATGATGATTATCTAAATCTTAGTCTCTTCGAAATAGCTTTTAAGGCAAATTATAATGTTATTGTTTTACCATCAACAAGAGATGCTATAAGTATATTAGAAAATAATAAAGTTAAAGTAATTGTGGCAGACCATAAAATGCCCGAGGAAACCGGTATCGATTTTTTCAGACGTATTAATCCTTCGTATCCAGACATTATTAAAATTATCTTTACCGCATATTCGAGTGAACAAGTTGCCTTGGAAGCAATTGAAGCCGATGTTGATAAATTCATTCTAAAACCATGGAAAGAAAAGGAATTAAGAGATTCGATAGATTCTGGAATCAGGGAATTTGATTTGCGGCAAAAAAATAAGGACCTGATTGATGAATTGCAAAAAACCTGTAAAAAATTAACGGATAATGAAAATAAATTTCACGTTATTTTCTCGAACAGTAACGATGGGAAATATATAATAGATTTAGATAATAATATTGTTGAATATAATCCAGCTTTTTTAAGTATAATAGGATTTAATAATCAACTGGTTGATTCAGGTGCAGTCAATTCATTTGTTAAAAGCCAATATCCGGTTTTAATAAGTAAACCTCTTGAGATATATAAAAATTCAAAAGAAACAATTGCAACTTTCGAAATTACCAGTATCTCTAATGAGAAACGATACTTGGAAGTAAACAGCAATAAAATTTCTTTGAATGAATCCGTTTATATTGTTTCTATAATCCGGGATATCACTGAAAGAAAAACATTTGAAAAAAGGATAGTTGAAACCATTATTAAAACTCAGGAGGAAGATCAAAACAGATATGCTCGTGAATTGCACGACGGTCTAGGGCCTCTATTGTCTACTCTTAAAATGCATCTTGAATGGCTGGAAAGTGTGGATGATACGTCCGAAAACAAGGAAAAAGTAATTAAGCATGCAATTTTTACTCTGGATTTAGCAATAAAAAATGTGAAAGAGATTGCCAATAATTTAAGTCCGCATATTCTTCAGAGATTTGGATTAATTGAGGCTATTACTTCGTATGTAGATAGAATTAAAGATACCTGTGGAATTGAATTTTATATTCAGTCAGAATTTAATCAAAGAATTAAAAGTGAAATTGAACATGTTTTATACAGGTCAATATTGGAGTGTATAAATAATTCAGTTAAACATTCTCAGGCTAAGAAAATTATCATTAAATTTAAAATTCATTCCGGTTTGCTAACTGTTGAATGCTCTGACGATGGAAAAGGATTTGACGTTGATTATGAAATGTCTGCCGGACGTGGAATGGGGTTGTTTAATATTCTCAGTCGCATAGAGCATATTAACGGGAATTTTTCGATAAGTTCCAAACGTGATTTTGGAACTTGTATAAACATTAAAGTAAATGTAATGCAATGAATAGTAAAGTAAGAATTTTTGTTGTTGATGATCATGATGTTTTCAGAGATGGTATAAAATTATTAATGTCGAATAGTCAAGTTGCGGAAGTTATAGGAGAAGCATGTAATGGCCAGGAATTTTTGGATAATTACAACCCAGCTGAAACGGATGTTGTAATTATGGATATTTCAATGCCAGTTATGGACGGAATTAAAACCACACAGATTTTGCACGAAAAACACCCGCATGCCAAAGTTCTTGTTTTGACAATGTATGGCGAAGAGCGATATTATTATCAGATGATCCAAAATGGAATAAAAGGGTTTATTTTAAAATCGGCCGGTATTAAAGAATTGCTGAAAGGGATTACTGAAGTTGCCCAGGGAAATTTTTATTTTTCAAACGAATTATTTGAAAAGGTAATCACCAGTTTCACTTCTAAGAAAGCACACCCTGAAATGAATGAATCAGAACTTACCAAACGTGAGATAGAAGTTCTGAAACTTATTGCAGTTGGAAAAACAAACGACCAGATTTCTTCAAATCTTAATATAAGTGAAGCCACTGTGAGGACTCACAAAGCAAACCTGATCAGTAAAACCGGCTGTGTCAACACTGCCAGTCTGGTGATGTATGCCATTAAAAACCAATATATTTCTGTTACTTGATTTTTAAGGTTTATACCTGATAGATGAACTCTTCTTTCCGCCATTCTTGCGACTTAATTCCGACCATGAATGGTTATAGTCTACTCTAAACTCATCATTTTGTTTATTTTTTCTAAGCAAAAGGTGAAGTTTTAAAATCCACAATCGTAGTATCATTTCCCACATTGGGATGATGTATTCCCGCATTTCGGAGATTAATTTTGACTTACACTTCTCCAAAAAATATGGAAACATCATTCAACAGGTTTAAAGTAAAGTTTATCGAGGAAGCCAATGTTCTTTTGGACCAATTGGAGAAAGACCTTCTTGAGCTGGAAAAACAGCCGGAGAGTAAGGAATTAATCGAATCGGCTTTCAGATCCATGCATACCATCAAAGGCGGTGGAAGTATGTTTGGATTTGAAACTATTACTTCTTTCACTCATGAACTTGAAAGCCTTTACCAAAGCATTAAGGAGAACCGTGTTAGTTTCAATAAAGACATTTTTAATATCACTTTCCTTTCAATTGATCATTTACGCAAATTACTGATCGGGGAGAACCAGTCCAATCCTGTAATTATCCGGGAACAAACAGATCTCTTGTTAACAATCAAGAACTTTATGCAAACAAGCACTGGTTCTGTCAATTATGGAATAGACGATCAGACAGAATCTGAGCCTGGTGAAGACAGGACCTGGCAGATACTTTTGCGTACAACTGAATCGATTATTTTCAGGGGAATCAATTTAATGGGAATTTTCCAGGATTTGTCTCAGCTCGGTTTGTTTGAAATCTCCCGGATCAAAAACATGAGTAATGAAGAGGTTGATTACTGGAACATAATTTTAACGACAAAGGCTTCTGAGGATAAAATACGTGAAGTATTTATATTTATTGAGGATGATTGCACATTTGTTTGTCTATCAAACCAGAATGTCCTCGAGATGGAATTCAGTAGAAATAGTAATGAAAATTCTTCCATCAGTAATTATATTGAAAATATTCAAAATCAGGAAGTAGTTTCACTTATTAATGAGAAAATCAGTGTCAAAAATCCAGCAATGGATAATATTCAAAGCAGGACAGAACCCGGTAATTCAAGAATTTCGGTTGATTCCTCCAAGCTTGACCACTTAATGTACCTTGTTAGTGAGCTCATTACCTTAAACTCGCAGTTTAGCCTTAATATTGCCGGTGAAAAATTTGAGCGCATCCGTCCGTTAACAGAAAAACTGGAATATCTTTCAAAGCAGTTCAGAGCCAACGCTCTCGACATTAGGCTTATACCGCTAAGCGAAACAATATTCCGCTTTAAGAGACTTATCCGTGATCTGTCTAAACAACTGGGTAAGGAAGTGGAGCTGGTCACTGAAGGAATTGACACCGAAGTTGATAAAGGTACCCTTGACCAGTTAAATGACCCGATGATGCACCTCATCAGAAACTGCATTGATCATGGCTTGGAAGAACCGGCAAAGCGGCTTCAGCAGGGAAAACCGTCAAAAGGGATTATAAAAATCTCTGCTTCAAAATCAGGCAACTATATCTTCATCAGAATTGAGGATGACGGAACTGGGATTGATATTGAAAAAATACGACACAAAGCTATTGAAAAAGGGATATTGAAGAGAACCGATAACCCATCCGGGCAAGAGTTAATGGATATGATATTTCTGCCCGGATTTTCAATGGCCCGTAATCTCACTGAAATATCAGGCCGAGGTGTCGGAATGGATATTGTTAAAAGCAGAATTGCTGAATTACGCGGTGAAATAATAATTGAAACTGAAATTGGTAAGGGTACCGCCTTCATTTTGAAGCTTCAGCAATCCATTTCAATTATCGATTCGCTGCTGTTTAAAGTAAGCGATACCTTTTTTACCCTGCCCATAACGGATATAGTATCGTGCATGGAAGTGTCGACTGATCAGGTTCTCAAAAGAACCAACACCGGCACTCTCGTTTTTGAAGATGAAATGATACCCTTTCTGGATTTGAAGTCAATATTTAATATTGAATGCCAATATAGCGAATTTCTTAAAGCCATTATAGTAATCAGTGAAGGTAAAAAACTTGCCGTTCTTACTGACATAATTATTGGAAGCCATCAGGCAGTTGTGAAGCCATTGGGTAACCTTCTTAAAGGGAATAAGCACATTGGGGCGGCAAGTCTTCTTGGCGACGGAAAACTGGCCTTTATGCTAGAAACAAAAGAACTTTTTAGTTAGACCCATATACTTAACTTTTAATTTTTAAAGTATGACAAGGACTTATCTGTCTTTTATAATTTGCGGCGACCTTTTCGGCGTGAATGTGGCCAAGGTTCTTGAGGTTTTGCAGGAAGAACACATAACACCTGTTCCCAATGCACCCTCATACATCAAAGGAATAATAAACTTCCGCGGGGATGTGGTCCCTGTTTTCGAAACCCGAACCAGATTTAATCTTCCCGCTAGGGGAGAGACTGATCAGTATAATATTATTGTACTTGATGTTTCCGAGGGAGCGGACATGTTCCGGATGGGTGCTGTAGTGGATAAGGTCAAGGATGTTATTTCTATTGATGATGAAGAAATTAAACCTGTTCCAACCATGAGCAAAGAATTTAACACCGAGTTCTTGCAGGGAATTTATAAAATTGGTAACGAGTTTATTATGTTACTGAACGTGGAAAAGGTATTTACCGGGATCGAACTCCGGGCTATTCAGGAAACAAATGTTGAAACAAATTAAAAAATACAATCATGTTAAACAAAATGAAAATCAGGACAAAGCTACTGGTAAGCTTTTTGATTCTTGCCCTCATCTCCGGCATAATTGGGTATGTTGGAATTTCGGAAATCAATACCGTAGAAGAAAAAGGTACGGAGTTATATGAGTTAGCGGCACAGCCTTTGGGCGACCTTACTGAACTCGTTTTTGCCTTCCAGAAGATAAGGATAACTTACCGTGATTATATCCGCGAGAACAATCCCGCAGAAATTTCTAAACTTATAAACTCCCGTAAAGAATTAAGCGCTGAAATTTCCCGATTAATGACCGACTACGAAAAATCAGTAAAGACTGAAACCGGTAAAAAATTAGTTGCAGATTTTTATGCTGTAAGAAAAAATTTTCTTGCCGATGTGGAAACACTTGAAAATTTGGCTCAGGAAAATAAGGATGTTGAAGCCTATGAACTTATTGACCGTGGACAACTTAACAATACTGTTGATGGTTATGAAAAGGCAATTATGGCCCTTGTAAATAATAAAATTAACAGAGCTAAGGAAATAGATGATACAAATACCGTTATTGCCCACACTGCAACCATAACAATGCTTATTTTTATTGCAATAGGTGTTGTCCTAGCCATAATACTGGGTTTTGTAATTGCAACAAATATTCAGAGGATTATTAAGTTCGTGATCAAACAGACTAAAGATCTTGTAGATTCTGCAATTGCCGGTAAGCTAGCTACACGTGCCAAGCCTGAAGATACCAACGAGGAATTCAGGGAAATTGTTGTCGGGGTAAATGCCCTCCTCGATGCAGTAATTGGCCCGCTGAATGTTGCTGCTGAATATGTTAACATGATTGCCAAAGGCGATATGCCTGAGTTGATTACCAAAGAATATAATGGCGATTTTAATACCTTGAAAAATAACCTGAACAGCCTTATCAAAGCATTGAATGATGTTATTTTAAAGGCTACAATGGTTTCGAAAGGGGACCTCACAGTTCAGCTAACAAAAAGATCGGAAAATGACGCTCTGATGATTGCCCTTTCCGAAATGGTGAATAAATTAAACGAAATTGTTTCTCAGGTAATGGAGGCAGCCCAGAACGTTGCTATAAGCAGTAACGAACTAAGCACATCAGCTGTGCAGATATCGGAAGGTGCCAACGAGCAAAGCGCCTCAGCTGAAGAAGTATCTTCGTCCATAGAGGAGATGACTTCTTCCATCCAGCAAAACAGTGATAACTCAATTGCTACTGAGAAAATTGCTGTTACTTCGGCCCAGGGAATGATGGATGTGAATACTTCTGCTCAAAAAAGTCTGGAGGCAATGCGCCAGATTTCGGAGAAGATTAGGATTATCAACGATATTGCAGGTAAAACAGACATTCTTGCTATTAATGCTGCTATTGAAGCAGCCCGGGCTGGTGAGCAGGGCAAAGGTTTTGCTGTAGTTGCTGCTGAAGTTCGTAAACTTGCAGAAGTAAGTCAGAAAGCTGCTGTTGAGATTAATGAATTGTCTGCATCCAGCTTAAAAGTTACTGAAGAATCTGGAAGTATGATGCTAAAGATAATTCCCGAAATACAAAAGACAGCTCAGCTTGTAAAGGAAATTGCCGCTTCGAGTAATGAACAAAGAATGGGATCGGAGCAGATCACAAAAGCTGTGATTCAATTCACTCAGGTTACCCAACAAAATGCTGCTGCTGCTGAAGAAATGAGCTCCAGCTCAGAAGAACTGGCCAGCCAGGCAGAACTTATGAAAGAAACTATAAGTTTCTTTAACACCGGCAAACAGTTAAACCTGAAACAAAACCATAAACCTTCTTTAAAAACCAAGGTACAGCATGCGCCAAAAATGAACCTGTCTCATGCTAACCCTGCTGGTGGAATTAATATCCAACTGGATGGTTCAAGCGACGAGAAGTTGTATGAGAGTTTCTAATAAATGAATTTCTGCTCCGGTAAAATTTTGCCGGGGCAGAAATAAACTTATAAAATATCCGGGATATTAAGATATGAAGAGTAATTTTTACGTGGGAGCATTTAACTGGAAATTTTATTTTATTGGTGCCATTTTATTGCTAAGTTTAATTTTTGCAGCCATTCTGGAATATAAAAACAGACAAAAGGCCATAGTCGATTCAGGGTATAACCAACTTTCAATTGCTATACACTTACGGTCAAAAAGGATTCTGGCCTGGGAAGAGCAGCAAATTAAAACAGCCAATGTACTTGCGCGGTGCCATTTCTTTTCATCAGCCCTAAAGCAATATCTGTCTGGTGGCCAGGTTAAAGTTAAAAACGAGCTTTTAATGCGGTGTGATACCATCAGGCAAATTGAGGGGTATATAAACGTTTCCATTGTAAAAACGGATGGTTCGGTTATAATGAGCATCAACCCGCGCTATTTCCAACTTGATACTATAGCTGCGGGACAAATTCAAAGAAGTATCTTAAAAAAAAATGCAGTTATTGGTCCAATTACAAATTGCAAAGAAACCGATAAATTATATCTGGAGGTTTTTTCGCCCATATTAGATCCGCAAGGCAATATACTTGCTGTTCTGATACTGCGCCAGGATTATGAAAGGGAGATTTCGCCTATGCTCCGGGGCGATTCAAGGTTTGAAACTGATATAGAAACAAAATTACTTCAGTTTAACAAAGGATGGACTATCTCAGGGAACGGTGATAAAGAGGGAAGATCTGTCCAAAGTAAGGATATAGATACAACTCACGGCATTTTTAAGGCGCTTAGGGATAATATGCCGAAATATCTCGGCCCCGGTTTCGATGGGAACAAAATAATTGCGCATATTCAGCCTGTTAAAAATACAAACTGGTTTCTGGTTGATTATTCGGATTATAATTTGCTCTCGGATAAACTCAAATGGTTCGCGAAACTGGAATCGGGCATTGTTTTCCTGATATTGTTATTATTGCTGCATATTGCTTTAACCACTTATCAATTTAAACAGAAAAAATTTTACCGGAATTTGCACGCAGCCGAACTGGCTTTGAGGGAAGAGCAGGAAAATTTTCGGATAACCCTTTATAGTATTGGCGAAGGTGTTATAACTACTGACGAAAACGGAAGGATTAAGCAGATGAACAAAGCTGCCGAGAACCTTACCGGGTGGAGCGAGGAATTGAGCAAAGGCCTGAATTTTCATGATGTTTTTTGCTTATGTGAAACTGGCGGGAAGGAGGATTACAAAAAGCTCGATTTTGTGTTTGCCAATGGTGTTAAAGTTTATCTGGACAACAGCCATGTTTTATGTTCAAAGAATAATGAGAAATATGGTATTTCATGCACCGGTTCCCCCATCAGGGACTCTGAAAACAATTGTACAGGAGCTGTTTTTGTTTTTAAGGACCAGACCCACGAGCTAAGAATAAAAAGAGAACTTCAGAAAAGTGAGGCACAACTTTTAAAGGCTGAAAGGATTGCTAACCTGTTTCATTGGGAGCTAAATCTGAGAGAAAGAATTATTTATTTTTCAGAAAGCAACTGGATACAGCCCGATTCTTTAAAACAAATGAGTGTCGACGGTTTAAAGGGTCTATTAACACCTGAATACTGCCGGCAACTTGAACAAAGTGTGAAATGTCTTATAGATGGTGGAAGAATTTTGGACGAAACTTTTAAAATCCGGCACCCAGTTACTGGAAGCAATATCGACATCCATATACTTGCTGAATACGACTCCGAAATACAGGTTATTTTCGGTATTGTTCAGGACTTTACTGAAATAAGCAACACACGCGAACAGCTACTCCAGGCAAATAAGGAACTGAAAAAACTGAATGGCGCTAAGGATACACTTTTTTCAATCATCGGTCACGATTTAAAAAACCCTATTGGAAATATTCTAGGCTTTTCTGATTTATTATTAAAAGTTCAAACAACAAATAATCAAACAGATGCACAAAAATTTACTAATTTTATTACTGCTTCTGCAAGAAACGCGTTAAACCTTCTGGACAATTTACTTTATTGGGCCAAAATTCAGACTGATAAAATTTACATTGACAACAAAATGGCTGATTTGAGGTCGGTAGTTGCTGAAGTATCCCAGCTGCTCGAGCTGTCGGCCAGGATCAAGAATATTACAATAAATAACGTCGTTCAAGAAATGTCTGTTTATTTCGATGAGAATATTGTTAAAACTATTTTGCGAAACCTGATATCAAATGCCATTAAATTTACCGATACTAATGGCAGGGTAGATGTATATTCAGAGAAAAAAACCGACAAGGTTGAAATTATTGTAAAAGACAATGGAAAGGGGATGGATGCCGAAACTCTCAACGGCCTTTTTACTGGAAGTTCAGCCATTATTCGGGAAGGTACTTCAAGTGAAAGAGGATCAGGATTAGGTTTGGTATTGTGTAGCGAATTTGTAAGGTTAATTCACGGGAACATATGGGCAAATAGCGAACCCGGCAATGGTAGCGAAATTCATTTTACAATTCCTGTAAAACAGGAATAAATCTTATTTTTCAACGTAATAATTTTATTATGAAAAAGTTCTTCAATCTATTTTTAGTAATTACCAGTTTTTTGGTACAGGAAACATTTTCTCAAAGTCATCCTGTTGCGAGCAACGATTCGGCTTTAATAAAGCTTCTGGAAGGAAACGAAAGGTTCAGGACATTTAAACCAGTCCATCCAAACCAATCCGAAAATACTCTTGCAACACTTTCGAAAGGGCAGCATCCGTTTGCTGTAATAGTTAGTTGTTCCGATTCCAGGGTCGCGCCAGAAATAATATTTGACCAGGGTCTTGGCGATCTTTTTATAGTGCGGGTTGCCGGGAATATTATTGATAATTTAGCTTTGGGAAGTATTGAATATGCAGTGGAACACCTAGGTGTAAAGTTAATTGTAGTGCTTGGCCACGAAAAATGCGGCGCTGTTGATGCAACTGTGAAGCATGCTGAAGCTCCGGGACATATTAAATACCTGGTTAGCCAGATTAAACCTGCAGTTGCCATTGCAAAAACTCAGCAAGGGGATTTACTGGACAACAGCGTGCGCGAAAATGTAAAACGGGTGGTTAAAGGTCTGGAAAACTCCAAACCGCTGCTTAAAGAATTATATGAACACGGGGAAATTGAAATTACTGGGGCTCGGTACGATTTGGACGATGGTAGTGTCAGTATCATTAAAACTAAATAAATTCATTGAGAATAAGACATATACCATTGGAAATCTGGATTTGTTTTTTTAAATTAGAGTGTAAGAAGAAATATTATTCATAAGAAAATGGTTTTTCTTTTAAGTGTTTTTTTAGGATTATTTGTAATATTTCTAGTGATAAATTTAGTCACCACGGAAAAGAGTGGTGAGTTTGACAGGGCAGAATGATGATGGGTAATTTAACACATTAAACCAAAAATCTTTTGTCTTATCTCTTAAGTTTATTGGTCTTTTATTAAACTAAATATAAAAAAGATGTGTAAAGACTGCACCAATGTAGAAATGGGGTTTACGTCCGACAAATTTCCGCGGGGTACCCATATGTGTTACATTTATAATGATGACGAGGAAAGAGAAGCTATCATTTCAAAATTTCTTGGCGCCGGTTTAAAGGAAAATGAAAAGGTGGTTTACTTTGCCCATGAGAAGAATAAACCGGAAATGCTCGATATGATGGGCAAGGAAGGCGTTGAGCTTTCGGGTGAAGAATTGGACCATTTTTTTGTTGCCAAAGCAATGGACACTTATTGTCCAACTGGTAAATTTGAGCTTGAAACGATGGTCGACGGACTGACAGGTTTTTATCAGGGAGCAATTGCCGAAGGATACTCCGGAGTAAGGGTAAGCGGCGAAATGCAGTGGGCCCTTGAGCACAAACCCGGTACCGAACGACTTATGGAATATGAATCTCTTGGCGATATTGTTTTGAAACCTAATCCACTCACCCTCATTTGTCAGTACGACGCCCGCAAATTCGACGGTGCCACCCTTCTTAATTGCCTTAAAGTGCATCCCTATATGATAGTACGTGGTCAAATTGTACAAAATCCATATTATATGACACACGAGGAATTTATGGAGGAGTATAGAAAAAATGGAGGAAGCGGGGAAAAATAACGAAATAGTACGGGCGCTTAATCAGATATTGGCCGCTGGAAATGTTGTAAATGCAATTCCAATGGGTGAAAAGTTATGCGAGTTTCTTTACACCGCCATGAAAAGTATTCATGGGGTGGATCGATGCCGGATTTGTTTTTTCAATTTAAACGAACCTTTTGGCGATGCGTTATTAAACGATTGTAATGAATGCTCTTTTTTTACCGGGCAGAACCAATGTAATAGAAAAGAAGATATAGGTGGATCGACTAAGGTTTTCAAAATATCGACTTTTCATGCAAAGTATGCCATTATAAATTTGTCCACCAATAAGGATTTTTTGACTGAGCTTATACCGGCTATTCAAAACCTGGCTAATATTACGGCAGTTACCATCGAAAATAATTTACAAAAGATTGCATTAAAAAAGAGCAATATTGAATTACAGTTGCATAAAGAGCAGCTCGAAAACAAAGTATTGGAACGCACTCAGCAGCTCCAGGAATCTAACAGACGTTTGTCACGGGTTGTTAAAATCCTGAACGAGGCCCAGGCCGTGGCTCATGTTGGCCATTGGGAGCTGGACCTTAACACCGGTGGCTTATTCTGGTCCGACGAAGTTTATAAAATATTTAAAATCGACCCTTCAGATTTCGGAGGCCGTATACAGGATTTTACTGACCATATTCACGAAGAAGACAGGCAGTTTGTTATGGAAACTTTTCAAAATGCAATTCAAAACAGGTTGGCTTATAATATTGAGCACAGGCTTTCATCAAACGGCAACGACCAAACATGGGTTCAGGAAATCGGGCGCATTGAATACGGTGAAGACCAGTTACCCTTGCGTGCTGTTGGAATGGTCCTGGATATTTCCAATCGTAAAAAATCGGAATTGTTAATCATGGAAAGCGACAATAAACTTAAAAATCAAAATAAAAAACTTAACCAGTTGGTAAAAGAACAGGTTGAAGCTAACAATAAAATTAACCGGATTAACCTGGAATTAAAATATGCGAAAGAGAAAGCTGAGGAAAGTGATAAATTAAAAACTGCCTTTTTGCATAATATTTCGCACGAGATAAGGACACCTATGAACGCCATCATTGGTTTTTCAGGTTTTTTAAACGACCCGGATTTGGATGTGGAAAAGAGGGGACATTTTATTGAGATCCTGAACCAAAGCTGTTTTCAGTTGCTTGGGATCATCGAGGACATTGTAAGGATAGCCTCCATAGAATCGGGGCAGGAAAAAGTACGTGACAATCAGGTGAATTTGAACTTTATTACAAAGATCATTTTTAACCAGAATGCTGCGAAAGCAAAAGCCAAAGGGTTGGATTTCTATTTTGAAAATGCTTTACAGGATGTTGAAGCTGAAATTATAACCGACAGGACAAAACTTGAACAAATTCTTACTAACCTGGTTGGCAATGCTTTAAAATTTACATCAATGGGATTGGTAAAATTCGGTTACGAACTTGTTGATGACCATATCCGGTTCTTTGTAGAGGATACTGGAATCGGAATACCTTTAAACATGCACCAGGAAATTTTCAAACGCTTTCGACAGGTTGAGACCGATGATACCCGTAATTTTGGCGGTTCAGGATTAGGTTTGACATTGTCCAAGGGGTATGTGGAATTACTTGGCGGCCAATTATGGGTTAAATCCGAGCCAGGCGCGGGTTCTGTCTTTTATTTTACTATCCCGTTTCGCCGACTCGCAATGAGTAAAAGCAAAAATGATTTTTCATCGCTAAAACCCGTTTTGTCTTCAAATTTGAAAACCATTCTTGTTGTCGAAGATGAGGACCTTAATTATTTATATATTCAGGAAATATTTTCTCAACAGGAAAATCATATTAAGGTTATAAGGGCAAGTAATGGAGAAGAGGCCATCAATATATGCAGGGAAATCAATGATATTGATTTAGTATTGATGGATCTGAAAATGCCTGTAATGGATGGATTTGAA
Source organism: Bacteroidota bacterium (assembly GCA_021779665.1). GTDB lineage: Bacteria > Bacteroidota > Bacteroidia > Bacteroidales > JAAUTT01 > JAAUTT01. The sequence continues at coordinate 19,367 of JAJYAG010000058.1, forward strand.
GCGTCCAGGAAAATTAAGGAGTTCAGGCCACAACTGATTCTGATTGCACAAACAGCGTACTGGTCCGATCAGGATAAATCAAAAGCGCTTGAAAGCGGATGTTCTGACTTTATATCCAAGCCTATTGACAAAAATGCTTTAATAAATATTTTGAATAATTACCTTACCCATAGGGAGATTTCACAGAGGTGGCCATAGAAGCAAAATAAACTTAATTCAATAAGACCTTATTGTTTATGCGTGCGTATTTTTAGAACTTTTCCAGATAAGCATAATTTGAGAATTGAAAAATTCTTTATCTAACTTAATCAAATTACCTTTTCATACAATTTTTCTTTAATCCTGTTCTAATGTATATATATTAAGGCGTTTACAGTTCTTATGTCCGCCTCTTCAATTTGTGTGACAGTTTTCTCCTCAATTGTTAAATTTTCAATAGTGGCGCTAATCCCTTTAAAGTCACCTTCAAATTTTATCTCCGATTTTTCAGGGAACCGGGTGTAGAACTTACAGTCTTTGATCAGTAAACTTTTTACTGACCCAAGTTGGCTTTCCGTGGTCCTTTTGTTTACAGCAATATGAATGGCCTTTCTTTGGGCGTCAGGATAATTTCGCTCAAACCTGTTGTTCAGGAACGAAATGTTTTCAAGTATTGCCCCATCCTGTACATAAACTGCTATTCCCCTGTCGCATTCTATAACATCGTTGTTTTCAAAAATAATGTTTTTAATTGAATCGCATCGGGTTTCCGTACCAATTTTCAGCGACGATTTTTTTGTAAGAAAAACACACCCCCTGATGGTTATATCATCAACATTTCCACCAAGGTTCGAATAGTTTGTTGATTTTATCGCAACATTATCGTCACCGCAAGAGGCAAAGCATTTATTTATGACAACACGCCTGGAAGCATCGGGATCAAAACCATCGGTATTGGCCAGGTTAACATCGTTTAGCAGTTTAACGTTATTAAAACTTACGTTTTCACAAGATATAACCTGGGTATTCCACGATCCCGGATCTTTAAATTTAATTCCACTAACCGATATGTTTCGGGAGCGTGCCGCAAGAAACAAACGGATACGAGCATCATCGCCATATTTTTGGCGAAGTATATGTCCATTGCCATTGATCGTCCCGTTTCCAAATATCTCAATGTCCCTGGATTTATTTATGTATATCAACCTTCTGGTTTTCAAATCGTCATTTGACGAGAATTGTTCAGCAGAAGTTGTGTCGGCAAAAATTTCAGCTCCCGGGGCAAGGTAAATCCTGGAATAACTGTAAATCTCTAATTGTCCTGTCTTGTATTTTCCTTGCGGAAAGCTGAGTATTTTCCCGCTGCCGGCAATATCCCGAAGGGCTTTTCGGATTTTTTGGGTTTCATTCACCTTGCCGGTATTGTCTACTCCGTATATTTCAGTTATGTTTACTTCCTGAAGGTCGGTTTTTCTTTCCTGCTGCTCAGCAAAAAGAAAAAGTTTAATGGTGTCGTTTATTCTGATAACTTTGTTACAAGGACTATTTAACCTGATAATCAGATTATTGTCTGAAACCTTCCAGGCAGTATTTTCGTGTTTTGGACTAATTTCAATTTTGCCTAACGGAATTTTGGAGTGTATTTTCACTGTTACAGGTTTCTCCAATATAAAACTGCCATAGTAATAATTGCTGAATTTTTCGAAAATCCCGCTGCCCGAACTAAAATCAAAAGAGAACTCCTGGGCGCAGGACTTCCCGGTCCATAATGCCAAAAGGAGGGTTATAAAAATAATGCTGCTTTTATTCATTCCGGCTGTTTTTAAAAGTTTTCAATTCCGGGAACCACAAAGGTTTGTCTTTTTCAACCTGATAGTTTACCACTGTTACTTTCTTTTTAGCGCCTTCCCTGCTCTGGTTGCTTATTGCTACTGATGTTATATAAGGGTTTAGTTTGTCAATTCGGTCCAGGAATTCAGCCTGTTCTTCTTCCGGCAAGTCTTTGAAGGTTTTGTAAACCGAAGCGGCAATGTCTTTCAGTCCGGTTACCGTCGTATAATATACCTCTCCGGTATTTTTGAGGTTTTCAGTATTCGCTATTACAATCGTGCCTGTTACGGGGATGCTTTTGATCCATTCCTTTTCGTCCTTCAGATCCTTATCCATTCCCTGCGAAATCATGTTTTCTGCATAAAATTCTTTTAGCCCTGCCTTGAAAAGCTGAGGGAGTGCTGTATCGTCAATATAACCTGCAATCATCATATAACTGTTAAAATGGTCAACCGAGAAATTATAATCATCGGCAATGAGGCGCCCCTCATTGTTGGATAAAATTTTTGTAAAAATGTCGGTTATCCTTTCAAACTCTGCTGTCCCGGTATTCAAGCCGGGGTTCTTAGCAATTACATATTTTCTTATAGTATCATGGTATGCTGTGGCCGACCTTTTTCCTAGGGAAAACTCATCAGTTGAGTATTTTAAGACCATGGGAAGGTCGAGCCTGTTTGTTACTGATTTTTTGCTGTTTGTAATGTTCCTTGAGGCAGCTTTTTCCGGGACAGGTTCCATAATTACCGAATTCGGGGCAACCTGAGGTAAGGCTTCCAGTTCAACAATACCCGATGCTAAACCTGCCGCCGACACGGTAACCCTGATTGTACCAGCCTGTCCCGTCGACCGGATAAGGTTCCCCACAGGCATATCCGTATACATGGTACCCTCCATGGAATGATGCTTATCTATATCCGTATCATAATTTTCGGGCCCTATGAGCGTTGCAGGGCCTGTAACACTCCATTTTATGCTGTTGGAAGCTCCATAAATATGTACGCCTTTTACATCAACTATGTCGGCCATAATCAAAACTACTGAAGATTTTTGGGCTGTGATTTTTTCAGCAGAGGTTGTCAGGGTTATTTTTGCCGGCTCTCCGGCCATGTTTAGCGATGTTTTAATAATTTTACCATCCTTCCTGCCTGTTGCCGAAAGTTCTCCCTCCTGTACAAGAATATCCTGAAAAGTTACACTATGGAAATTTGATTTATCGGGGTATAGGGTACCAACTGATTTTCCATTAACAAAAAGCTCAACGGTGTCGCAATTTGAGTTAACTGTTATATCTTTTTTAAGGTTAAGATATTGTGAGCGCCAGAAATGTGGCAGTATAAAGAGAACAGGCATTTTAGCGTAATTTGCCTGCCAGAAATAATAGGCGTATTTTGGTACCCTGTAAGCGTCTACGTAACCTTTGGGATTAATATGCAGCAGGGGTGCATTCACATACTCCCTGTCGGCTCCATGATCTTCGTATAGCCAGGTACACAGGTTACCATTGCCAAAGCGTCCACTTTTTTTCAGCATATTCATTTGGTGTTCCTCTGTTCCGCTATGCTGGCTGTCCGACGGTTCCAGATCCTTTACATCCTTGTTGTACCATCCCCGGATTGTACATCTTAACAGGTTTTCAATGGAAAGGTTTTCATCAGTGTGCTTTACAAATTGGCCTGCTGAACCTTCTGTTACCCTTCTGGCTGTGAGTATACGGGTTGTGTCTTCTGCAACAGCAATTCTGGAATCTACTGCATGATTGGTCTCATTTCCCATGCTCCACAAAATTATGCTTGGATGGTTGCGGTCCCTGCGTATCATCTCTTTCATCTGTTGTTCCTGCACTTCAGGCGAAAATACCTGGTTTTTTATGCTTGGCGATTCTTCATCTATCAGGATCCCATATTTGTCGGTGAGCGAATAAACAAGTTTGTCATTTGGGTAATGGGCCGTGCGCATAAAGTTGTAGTTGAGATTTACGGCCATATCGTAAAAATCCTTTTCAGTGATCCATTTAGGAATAGCATCCCCCAGCCAGGGGAACTCCTGGTGCCGGTTGCCACCATGTATGGTTACTTTTTCACCGTTCAAATACAAGAAATCTTCTTTATAGTCCCACCAAAACCATCTGAACCCCAATGGGCTTTCAAAGGTATCTGTAATGGTTTTGCCGTTGCTTAGTTCAGAAACCACGCGGTACAAATAGGGGTCGTCGGGAGACCAGAGACGGGGATTTGAAATGGGAGAAAATGTTTGGTCGAATTTAAAAAGCTTCCCTGGCTTTATTTCAGTTTTTTGAACCCTGACCCCGGCAATTTTCCCGGTGGCATCAATAACAGATGTCTTTAACGTCGCTTTTCGGGAAACCTGGCCATCATTTTGTACCCATGTCTGAACCCTAACAGTTCCGGCTTTCGTGCTCACAGAGGGGGTAGTTACAAAAGTACCTCCTTCGTGACTGGCAGAACCCTGCATAGGGATATAAAGATTTTCTTTAATAACAAGCGTCACATCCCTGTAAATACCGCCATAAACATCGAAGTTGCCGGCAGCCATTGGAGGTATTCTGAAAGGATCGTTCATTTTATTATTTACAGCTACTGCTATTAAATTATCCTCCCCAAATTTTATAAATGGAGTTAAATCAAAATCAAAAGATCCGTACCCCCCTTTATGATCTCCCAGGTAGTTACCATTAATCCAGACCTTGCAATATTTCTGTACGCCTTCAAATTCAATAAAAATCTTTTTATCCCTTAAATTCTGGCCGGGTACAATGTGCTTTCTGTACCAGCCCCAGCCGGTCCACCAATATGAATTGTCTTTTTCGCTGGCGCTTCTTATAAATGGATGGACTTCACCGGTTGTTTCGAAAGTTTGCCAGGTATGCGGAATAGCAACCACAGGCCACTGTGAATCGTCTAAACCATTTAGTTCCATGCCGGTTTTAATGGTGTTGTCGGGAAAGTAGTTGAAGGTCCAGTCGGAGTTAATTACTTTGGAGTAGCGGCCGCTTTTATAAGGCGTGTCCTGTGCCCCAACGTTGCACATGAGGAAAATAGTCAATAGCGACAAGATTATTTTTTGCATAGTAGTGTTTGCTTAATAGTTTAATAAATGTAAAATATAACCTGTCAATGATTTTCAAAGGTTATGCGAAAGCTAAACAGCTTATAAAGTAAAGAATATTTTCCAGTTTCTCATAAATTTATCTGTTCCTTTCGGAAAAACACATTTATAAAACAAGGTAAAACAATAAGCAATAAAGGCAGGGCAATAATAAAACCGCCCATTACGGCAATGGCTAAAGGTTGGTGCATTTGTGCGCCAGTACCAATGCTAAGAGCAAGCGGTGTAAGGGCTATAATTGCACCAAGCGCCGTCATTAATTTTGGTCGCAACCTTGTAGATATGGCAAACGTAAGCGACTCATCTACTGTCTTAGTTTTCCGGGCTGTAAGATATTGCTGAAAGGTAAAAATGGCATTCTCTCCAATAATACCTACAATCATAATGATTCCTGTGTAACTGCCAACATTCAGAGGCGTATTAGTCAGGAACAGTGCAAGAAAACCTCCTGTAACGCCTAAAACAGCAATTATGAGGATAATGAAAGCTGCTTTATAATCGCGGAACACAAACAGTATAAGAGTAAAAACAAGTAAAATAGAGGTTACCAAAATCAACAAAAGCTCATCAAACGACTTTTTCTGTTCGGCATACGCACCGCCATAAGAAATATAGTAGCCCTGAGGCAGTGATATAGTTGCAGATAGCTTGTTTTGTATATCCTTCATTACACTGCCCAAATCCCGGCCTTCGAGACGTGCGGTAATAATGGTCACTGGTTGGAGGTTTTCCCTGGTAATCTCAGCAATTCCGGATGTTAGTTTTACATCCGCAAAATCGCCAATAGGTATCAATTTCCCATCAGGAAGAAAAATATCCTGTTCCTTTCGTTTTTCAATACTAAACTTTTGAGCATCTTTATATAACATCCTAACATCGGTAAACTGTTCCTTTTCGTGCACATTACCGACAATATTACCTTCTAATTGTGTTTGAATCTGGTATTGAAAATTAGCTGGAGAAATACCAAACTGAGCTAACTTAGTCAGGTTTGGCCGCACTTCAACTGATGGCCCTGCAATAACAATCCCATCAAATACATCAGCTGTACCTTTAACCTTTTCAATTTCGCTGGCAGCCTTTTGGGCAAGTTCGTTTAGCTTTTTCGGGTCGTTGCCAAATATTTTAACTTCAATGGGCTGTGCCGATTCCATCAGATCGCCCAACATATCGCCTATTACCTGTCCGAAGTCTATTCGTAAGGCGGGTTGTGAGGCTTCAACCTTTTGCCTCAATTCACTGATAACCTCTTCGGTTGTACGGTTGCGATTTTTTCTCAATTGTATTAGGTAGTCACCTCGGTTAGGTTCGGTAATAAAGAAGCCCATTTGAGCACCAGTACGTCTTGAATAGGTTTCTACTTCAGGTACGTTTACAATTATTTTTTCTACTTCCCGCAGTATTCGGTCAGTTTCATCAAGTGTGGTTCCGGGGGGCGAATCATAATCAAGAACAATCGAACCTTCGTCCATTTCAGGAAGGAAACCAGTCTCTAATCGGGGAAGTATATAAATGGCAGTACCCGCAAGTAATAATACAAAAACAATGGCAATGACAGGCCGTTTTAAAAAGAAAACGACCCAGTTTTGTTGTTTTACCTTTTTGTGAACAACATTAAAACCGGGCTTATGGTAGATAGAAGGCAATAATATATATATAACAGGCAACCCTAGCCAGGTAACAAAGAAGGAACTTACCAACGTTATAATCATTGTATTGGTAAGCACATTAAAATAAGCGCCAGCTACACCGCTCATCAACATAAATGGAACAAAAATAACAATAGTACTCAGCGATGAACCAAGCATCGAAGGAAACAGATATTTTATAGCTTTGTAAACAAGGGTATTCGAATCGGTTTCGGGGTTTTCCTCATGGGTACGGTGTATTTGCTCAATAACTACGATAGCATCATCTATGATAAGCCCAATGGCTGCGGCTATTGCCCCAAGTGTCATAATGTTTAGTGAGTACCCAATGCTGTACAGGACAATCAGTGTAAGCAGAAGGGTAATAGGAATGGTTACAAGAATGGTTAGGCTGGCTTTTAAAGAGCGCAGGAACAAAATAGCCACGATAATAGCCAAAAGCAAGCCAAGCCACAAACTATCAGTAACGCTTTTAACAGAATCACTTACAAAATCGGATTGTAAATAATAGGGCTTTAACTCTACACCTTTGGGTAGTATCTTTTGCAAATCGTTTTCCTTCGCAAGCACTTCTTTCGAAAGCTCAACAAGGTTTGTTTCTGGTTGTTTAAGCACTGCCACAAGCAAAGCCTGATGGCCATTGGCATTTATGCGGGTGTATTCCACCCGTTCGTGCACTTCAACCTGGGCTATATCTTTTATTTTGACAATTCGTTTCCCATCGTTCCTTATCACCACATTCTCAATATCGCTTATGCTGTATAGCCCGGCATCGGTAACAGAAAGATACAGCCTGCGGAAATCGTTCTGGTAGCCATTAGCTACCACAAAACTGCTTTGATTGATGGTATTGGAGATATTTTCGGGGCTTATGCCAACTGCACTCATTTTTGCAGGATCCAATACAAGCCAATATTCTTTTGTTTTCCCTCCAATAACTGCAACTCGGGCTACACCGTTTACCTGCGATAAATATGGCTTTACAATGTAATTGGCAATTAAATTGAGTTCGATAGGCGTTTTACTTTTGCTTTCGAGTGTAAAACCCATTACCGGGAGAATAGACGGGTTCATTTTCTCAATCTCAATCTGTGCTGTGGAAGGCAGTTGTGTTTTTGCCTCATTTATCCGCAGTTCGAGCATTTGAAGACTTTGGTTGATATCCGAATTCCAATCAAGAAAAGCTGATATTTCGCAACTTCCCCTACTGGTGGAACTGCGAAGCACCTGTAAGCCAGGTACCTGTTTTATGGCATTTTCCAATGGCCGGGTAACCGAAACCATCATTTTGTCAACGGGTTGTTCCCCATTATCTGCAATAACCTTGATTTTGGGAAAGGTTATATCGGGAAACAACGAAACATGCATGCGCAAGTAAAAGAATATCCCCACCATGACGATAATAGCCAAAACCAGCGATATTGGGTTCTTGTATATATGGAAAAGGTTCTTTCTCATGCTATTTTACAATATTAATCCTTGCAGAATCGGTCAAACCATAATTTCCGGTAACAATAAACCTATCTGTTTTTTCAAATTCTGGTTGAAGTATTTCTATTCTATCGTCTTGTTCAATCCCTTTACTTACAGGAATTTTCACTGCAAGCGTGTCACTCACTAATTTCATTACCCAAAATTCTGTTTGCGTTTCATCAGTCAACACCGCTTCTTTAGGCAAAGTACAAGCTTCATTTTTGATTGATTTGGCAATTCGCACCCTGACAATAATATTCTCGGGTATGTTTTCCTGTTTTACAGGTTTTACCACCACAGACATAGCCTGCGTAAGAGCATCGGCAGAGGGAAGTATAGTGCCAATAATACCATCGGTATGTTTATTATCGGGCAACAGGATTTCACAGCTTTGTCCGGCACGGATATTTCCATCAAGTTCAAAAGGTACTTGTAGGTTAAATACACTGCTTGCAGGTTCGGCAATAGTAACCAATTCATCGCCTTCTTGTACATAATCGCCTTGCTGATGTGTAATAACGCTTATTATCCCGCTTTGAGCTGCCCGTATTTTTATTTCTCCTTTAAATTGAATACTACTGTCATTAGAAGTAGTGTTTTTTTGTAATGCTGCGGCTTCTTTGGTAATGAGGGTAAACAAAACTTCTCCATTACTTACTGTTGCGCCCGGACTTATGTTCATTGCCGATAAAAAGCCTGTGGCTGTGGAACGGACTACGTTCTTTCGCTGAAAAACAGATGTTGCGTTCAGTTCAATATATTCCGTTAACCTGCCCTTGCTCATAGTGGTAACTGTAACCGGGGTAGAAGCTACTGCCGGGGCCTCTTCTTTGGTGGTGTTAGTTGCACAGCCAACCAAAGCTGTACTTATCATCATACATAAAAACCATTGTATATTTCTGCTTTTCTGCATAATCGTTTACCCGTTTTATTGTTGCATTAAATAATTCAGTTCGTTTATTATCCCGAATTCTTTCAGTTGAGCCTGGTGTATGTTGTGTGTTACCGAAAGAAGGTTCTTCATTGCATTGATGAGTTCGGTAATTGTTGTATTTCCACTATTTAGTTGCACTTTAAGCAGCTTAACAAGCTCCTGTGCCGATGATTCCTGTAATTTCAGTATGGTTAAATTTTTTTGGTTTGTTCGTAGCGCTGTGTTCAATTGCTCAACCTGCTTAAAATATTGGTTGGCGAAATAGATTTTATAATTTGAACGTGTATTTTCCCTGATGCTGATTTTTTGATACTCCAACCTACGCTGGTGCCCGTCAAAAATTGGGATATTCATATTTAGCCCAACGCTATATCCAAAGTTGTGATAAAAGGTTGCCGGGGCGCTTGTCATCAATCCGGCATCGGCAAACCAGTTTATTTTTGGGCGATACCTTAAATTAATGCTTTGTTGTTCGTTTATCAGTTTAAGGCTGTCAATGGCATACTGCAAAAACAAAGGCGATTTTTCAACAGCTATATTTTGTGTGATTTCTATTTTGGGCATTTGAGGAATTAATTGTGCAGTATCGGTAATTCCGCAAATTTGTTTTAAAAGGTTTACATCGGTTAAAAATTGGCTTTGAGCCTGATTAAAGCTTATTTCAGCCGTTTGCAATTCTATCTCAAGTGCAAGGTAGTCTGTTTGCTTATAAATAGCTTGTGAAACCAGTTGTTTCAATATATTCTTTTGTTCGTTAAGCAATTCGGAATAAATCCGTAAATTGTTTACCTCGTTGTAATCGGCTAATGCGGTCAGGTATTGCCCTGTAATAGCTTTAACCATATCGTGTCCTGATATTTTTGCCGTATTCCGTAATGATTGATTTTGAAGGGCAATGTTTTCATACTTGTTTTTGAGTGTCTTTCCATTAAAAATATATTGTGACACATCCACCACTGAGGCGTAATTTCCGCCATTGGTTATGGCCGCATCATAGCCTAGATTATTGTTGTATGGGGCAACCATTACCTGGCTGGTGCTGTTAACCTGTGGTTTTTGTCCAGCTTTCACCATAAGGCTATCAACCTCTGCCATGCCAAGCTGGTTTTGATAATCTTTAAGCAGGGGGCTATTGCTTAAGCCATGATTAATAAAATAATCAAGCTGTTGGGCGCCTGCATTTAATGCCAAACTCCAGAGGAACACGTTTAAAAGAGCTATCTTCATGTAACCTAAAAACTGTGTAAATAAATTTGAAAGAAGGAGAGGGTATGTGAAAAGGATTGAGCGAAGTGCCAAAAAAATGAGAGTTTCGCTGACTTTCACATAACCTCTGTCTTCATTTTCTTAAATTTTCATTCATTATCTTTTTCTTTTATTTCTTCCTTACTGATCAACTTTCCATTGGTATCAAAAATCAATTCGAATTTTTCTTTATTCTTTCTAGCTACCATCTCATAGGTAATTAAGCCTTGCGTGTCAGTTTTTTCGCACTCTTTGATTTTATATCCGGCAAAATCCCTGGATAATGAATTTTCTACAGCCTGGGGCAGTTCACTTTCTTTAATAACTGTTTCTAATTCGAGCAGGTCTCCTTTTTCATTCATAACAACTGACATTTCTTTCTTGTCCATCACAAATTCGACTTCATATTCGCCGGCTTTTTCAAGACCCCACTCAATTTTGGAAGCAGCGGGAAAACGTTTTGAGAATTCTTTTTTCACCTGCCCTGGTACAATAACTTTTTTGTTATCTTTTGAATTTTCACCTTTATCCTGTGCTATTCCACAGGCGCTGATAAGAGTCAGCAGAACAATAAGTAATCTGGTCTTCATAATTTAAGATTTAAATGTTGTTTTTTATTCGTTGAGCATTCACCTTACAAGAATAATTCACAATTCTAAAGCAATTTTCAAGTTTGGTTTAATTGTCTTAAATTTTACTTTAGAATTATGTATTTATTTTGTCACAGAATACAATGTATTATGAAAGTCCTTATTATAGAAGATGAAACAGCGCTGATGGAAGACATCAGGAACTTTCTGGAAACTGAAAAGATAATGGTTGAGACAGCCTCTGATTATAAGGAAGCAATGGCTAAAATTCTCGATTACGAGTACGATTGCGTGGTGGTGGATATTAACCTGCCTAAAGGTTCCGGGTTTAATATCGTTAACGAACTAAAAAGCATGAATTCGAAATCAGGGATCATTATTATTTCTGCCAGGGATTCTCTTGATGACAAGCTAAGTGGATTGAACCTGGGCGCCGATGATTATCTTGTAAAGCCTTTTCATTTAAGCGAACTCAATGCGCGCATAAATTCCATCGTACGCCGAAGGCTTTTTGACGGTTATAATATTGTTACTTTTAACGAAATAGCAATGGATTGCTCTGCCCAGGCAATAAAAGTAAATTCCCTGCCGGTTATGCTTACACGGAAGGAGTTTGATTTATTGGCTTACTTCATCACAAACCAAAACAGGGTACTGTCGCAATCGGCAATAGTAGAACATTTATGGCCTGATGAGATTGAATTTGCCGGTTCATACAAATTTCTTTATACCCACGTGGGCAATCTTCGGAAAAAGTTACAGGATGCCGGTTGTTCCAGCTACATAAAATCGATATACGGTATAGGGTACAAATGGGGAGAATCATGAAATTACTTGCAATTACCAACCGCTATTATTTTATAAGTATCACTGTCTTCTTCGTATTGGCAGGAATTGTTTTGTTTTATTCAATTAAATATCAGCTTACTGAAGAACTGAATGAACAGTTGAAAACAGAGCAGGTAAATGTAACGCGGATTATCGAAAAGTCAGATTCGTTAAATATGACATTCTTATTAAATGATAATATGTCATTCAGACAGGCTGGCCCTGAAATCTCTTTTAAGCCTGTTTTGTTTGACACTTTGAAATTTGACAATGTGGAGAAAGAGAATATCCCATATCGTATTATCCGTTTTCCGGCAAAATCAAGATATCAGAATTATGTTATCACCATTCAGAGTTCGAAAATTGAAAATGAAGATATTATTTTGAGTATTTTTTTAAGCCTGATAATAGTTTTTGCACTATTCAGCATAATGCTTTACCTCTCCAATTATTATTTTAGTAAAAAGCTATGGTCGCCGTTCCTAAAAACCATAGCCACAATTAAATCAGTTAATATCCATGATTCTGAGGCCCAATTCGCCATTGATAAAACCAACGTGCAGGAGTTTTATGAATTAAACAGTTCGTTGCAACAGATGATCGACAGGATAAAACGGGACTACCGGCGAATGAAAGATTTTTCAGAAAATGCTTCGCATGAATTACAAACGCCTCTGTCAATCATTCGATCCAAACTCGAAAGTTTGTTACAAAGCCCCGACCTTAAAGCGAGAGAGGCCCAACTAATTGATCAGGCATTAGAAAGTACGGTCCGGCTATCGCGGATTAACCAGACATTATTATTGCTTACAAAAATCGAAAATGGCCAGTTTGTTCAAAAGCAGGATGTCAGTTTTTATGAAGTGTTTGAGAAATATCTCGAAGCATACCGGGAAATGATTATTGACAAAAAATTGAAAATCAAGGTTGAACGCGAAGGCGATTTTTCTTTTGCCATCCATCCAGCATTAGCTGATGTTTTAGTTTCGAATATTTTGAACAATGCCATAAAACACAATATTGACAATGGTTGGCTTACAATAAAAATTCACCCCGAAGGTCTGGATATAAGAAATTCAGGGTTGCCACCAGAATATCCCCCGGAGCAACTTTTTAACAGGTTTGCCAAAGGAACGCATTCTGCAGAACATCTTGGCCTCGGACTGGCATTGATTAAGGAAATCGCACAATCGTATGATTTTGAGGTTCAATATAATTACCACAAAAACATGCATATATTTATAATCAATGCATTCGTCAAAGCCATTTAGTTGTTGGCCCGGGAACATTGCATACCTTTTTTATCCAAATTTCTTATAATTTTTTGGCCAGTAGTCTTCTATAAATTTGCTTTATCCCGGAATTTTTTTGGCTCTTCATTTTGGAAATGAATAAGTTTCATTTGGTTCCCTGTAATTCTATAAATGAAAATTCCTTTCAATTCTCCGGTTCACAAAAGATACCTTTTATTTTACCTACTTCTATAGTTCAATTTTTATCAACCCCAGTATGGTTCGCCGGTTTAACAATCATATTTCTTTCCCCCTGGTGGGCTTTTGTTGCCGGTTTTTTAGCAGTATATTCCATTGCTATATTGGTTGTCATTGGATAAACATACAGAGTAGCATGGAGAAACCCGGTGAATGCCCTGCGTTATGAATGATAACAGTTTTTCTGATGGTTCATTCATTTGAATATTCTTTGAATGATTGACCAAAAAACAAATTCTAACGCGTTTGATAACAATAACAAGGTACTTTGAATTTTAAAATATTTTAATTTTACATGATGTAAGAGATCAAAATAGAATAAAACATCAGCATAATTTTATTAATTACTGTCGCGACTATTCTGATTATAAAAACATAGGGACTGAGTATTATCCAAAGCTTTGACTATTGTATAGTCGGTATTATTGAAAGTTTATGATTCATAATTAAATAAACCATCTGATCATGTACAGCATTCTTAATAGTATAATCACCTGTCCGATTTGCGGACATTCCAAAGAAGAACTAATGCCTGAGGATTCATGTTTGTTTTTTTATGAATGCGAGCATTGCAAAACCATGTTGAAACCTAAAAATGGTGATTGTTGTGTGTTTTGTTCGTATGGATCGGTACCATGTCCACCTGTTCAAGATTGCAAAGATGATTGTTAATCCCGTTCTTCTTTAATCAGAAGTTTATCTTTTAGTTGATTAACAAGCCCTCCTATAGTCAGGCAATTGAAAATAAATCTTCTTCGGTTTAAATGTTATAAATTAGTTTATATATTTGTAAACAAATAAACATACGAACATATAAACAGATTATGCAGGATAAGACTTTATATTCTCTCCATGCCAATATTTGCAAAGCTCTTGCGAATCCAATCCGCATTGAGATAATTGATGTTTTAAATGAAAAAGAACTGAGTTTTGGGGATTTGCAGGAAGTGACCGGAGTATTGAAGTCGAACCTGTCACAGCATCTTTCGCTGATGGTTTCCAGTGGTATTTTAATTCAACGAAGAGAAGGGCTGAATGCTTATTTTAAACTGGCTACTCCAAAAATTGGGACTGCCTGCCGGTTAATGCGTGAAGTTCTCATTGAAAACTTAAGGAAAAACAGCGATTTATTGACCCAATTTGAAAAGTAACCATGAAAGTTCGTGATAGCGGAATGCCGGAAGAATCACTCTGGTCAAAATTTTTTGATGCTAATAATATCCTCGAAAAATTGGAAATAAATAATTCTGTTAATAACCTGGCAGAATTCGGATGTGGATATGGGACGTTTACCATTGAAGCTGCCAGAAGGATCTCCGGAAGGCTCTTTGCTTTTGATATTGAACAGGAGATGATTGAGTTTACCAGAAACAGGGCCATTCAGGAAAATGTGCAGAATATTGATTTTTTCAATCGTGACATTATTTCCACGGGTTCCAGCCTAAAACCCGGATCGGTTGATTATGTGATGGTGTTTAATATTTTACATCACGAAAAACCTATTGAGTTATTAGCAGAAGCTCACAACATTCTCCAAAGTAAGGGAAAGGTCGGAATAATCCATTGGCGTACTGATATAGAAACTCCCCGTGGCCCAGAAATGTCCATTCGCCCAAAACCTGAACAATGTATGAAATGGGCAGTGGAAGCAGGTTTCAGTATTTCTAAACAGCCTGAAATATTGGAACCATTTCATTATGGACTGGTTATTCAAAAAAACTAAAAACTGGTTGTTCAACGAGGCAAATTATTTGATACCAGGTATGAATGAATTCATTGTGTAACGAATAATATATTTATTATGAAGATTGGAATTATATTAGAAACAAAGGAATTGGAAAAAGCCTGGAATGCTTTTCGTTTTTCAGTTACTGCAAAAAAGCAGGGTCACGAAGTAAAGGTTTTTCTAATGGGAGAGGCTGTTGAATGTGAAGGGCTTACCCATGAAAAATATAATGTTGACGAACAACTGAAAGCTTTTGTTAATATTGGCGGCGAAATACTTGCCTGTGGCACCTGTTTAAAATCACGGCATCTGGAAAGTACCGAGGCTTGCCCCATATCAACCATGGTCGATTGTGTGAACGTGGTAGTTTGGGCTGATAAAATGGTAACATTCTGACAAGGTAAATCTTAAGTTACGGCTGTTATAATTAATTTTTTGAAATTTTAAAACAGATGTTGCATTCTGAAAAATTCCTAAAATGGGCTGATTTGCAATTCAACTCAATGCTGTAGCTTCAATATCAAAGCATTTCAGTCGGCGGAATTTTGCAATTCCGCCGATCTTCGCTTATTTCAAATTTATAATTATAATAAACTAATCGTACTCTTCCTTACCTGTTATTTTTAGGATATTTCTTGTTCCCTTCATTGCAAACCATAGAATACGGGGTAAAAGTAGCATAGCTGTCCTGTACTGCAAAGTATAATTCTAATTCTTTATAAACAAGTAAACTTCGCTGTTATTTATAAAATTATTTGATAATGATTAAAAAATTTATAGATTTACCTAACA
>JAJYAG010000059.1 GCA_021779665.1 Bacteroidota bacterium
TTTTGGGTTTAGTGCTTCATTCCTCCGGAAAGGCGCAATATTTCCCTATTTACAGCCAGTATATGATGAACGGTCTTTCAATTAATCCTGCCTATGCGGGGAGCAGAGATGTTTTATCGGCTACTCTTTTAGGTCGTCAGCAGTGGTATGGATTTGATGGTGCGCCCAGAAATATTGCTTTTGGAGCTCATATGCCTCTAAAAAATGCTAAGTCTGCGATCGGGATACAGGTACATAACGAATCGTTGGGAATTGAAAAAAATACTGGTGTGTTTGGAATTTATGCCCACAGATTCAGGTTAGGTAATGGTAAAATTGCACTGGGGATGAAAGCCGGAATCAGTTTTATAAACGAAGATATCAGCAAAGTTTCACTTAAAACACCTTCAGGCGATGTTGCTTTTGACGATATGAAGGAAGGAGCTGTTATGCCTAATTTTGGTTTTGGCGTTTACTATTCCGACGATAAGTTTTTTGGAGGCTTGTCACTTCCTTCAATCTTAAATTATAATTCCGGAGGACAATCCACTAATCAGTTAAAGTCGTCCAATATATTGTTAACAGGCGGATATCTATGGAGAGTATCGGAATCCTTAAAATTAAAACCCTCTACGCTTGTGAAATACAGACCGGGGGCATCAACCCAATTCGATCTTAACTTAAACTGGATTTTCTTTAAAAATGATATGCTTTGGGTTGGGAATTCGTACAGATACAACGAAGCAATTGTTACCCTTGTTGAGGTGCAGCTTACACGGCAGTTGCGTTTGGGATATTCTTACGATTATTCCATAGGACCGCTTAAGAACTTCAGCAGTGGTTCACATGAAATTATGATCCGTTACGAATGGCGCGATCGGGTAAATACATTAAATCCATTATATTTTTAATGTATGATTACAAGGACATTACATAAAGCAATTTTAACCGGGTTAATTCTCTTTGTTACAAGTTTTGCCTTTGGACAAACACTTTTTGAAGTAAAATCCCTGCCATTTAACTCCAAGGAATATAATGAATACGGTGCTGTTCCCTATAATGATGGTATAGTGCTTGTAACTTATCGCGTGCAGCACCTTTATAAAACCGAAGTGGATTTTGAAGGCAAAGATATTAACGATTTATATTTCGTTCAAAAACTGGATACAGGTCGATGGGGTGAACTTCAGTTTTTCTCGCCCGAACTGAATACAAAAAATCATGAAGGGAAAGCCACTTTTTCGCGCGACGGGAGTACCATTTATTTTACAAGGTTTTTTAATCCTCAGGGAAATATTGTCAAAGCTGTAAAAAGCGGCGGAGAATGGAAAAATCAGGTGGTTATCTCTTTAAATTCAACGGAGTACAGAATTAAAGATCCCTCGTTAACTGCTGATGGTAAGAAATTATTCTTTGCCTCTAATGCTCCCGACGGATTTGGCGGATACGATATTTATGTTTCAACCTTTGAACGTGGCGACTGGTCCAAACCGAAAAACCTGGGACCTCTGGTAAATACCTCAGGTAATGAAGTAGCTCCTTTTATTAACTCTTCAGGGAAACTCTATTTTTCGTCGAATAAGCTTCCCGGATTAGGAAAGTATGATATTTTTTACACCCGCGAAGTAAACGGGAAATGGGTAACTCCCAAAGGTTTGCCTGAGCCTGTCAATTCCAGCAGAGACGATATGTACTACTATTCCGGAGCTGGCGATTCCACCGGATATTTTTCATCAAATCGTAACCGCTCCTTCGATATTTTCAGTTTCAGGTCACTGTGGCCTTCTTTCGGGGAATGTAAACCCATTGAGAAAAACTCCTATACTTATAGGTTTGACGAAACCGGCGTGATTGATGAGAACGATTCCACAACTTCATCGTGGCTTTATGAGTGGGATTTTGGTGATGGTACTCCAAAAGTCCGGACACCCGAGTCAAGTGCGTTCCATACCTTTCCGGGAATCGGCCAGTACATAGTGCAGATAAATGTTATAGACACCTTGACCGGCATTGTGATGATGAATGCTAATTCATTCCCGTTTGAAGCCGCAGACGAGGTGCAGGCAGTAATAACGTGTAATGATGAAATTGCGGAAAATAGTTCCGCAAAGTTTGATGCGTCATCCTCAAATCTTCCTGAATTTAAGAAAATAGATTATTATTTCTGGGACTTTGGCGATGGAGAGACTGCTGTTGGAATTTCGCCGGAGCATATATACTTTGCCCCCGGAAAATATACTGTAAAATTATGTGTTCAGGCTGCCCCCGACGAAAACGGGGTAGTTAATAAAACGTGTGTATTTAAAGAAATAACAGTTATCCCTTCTCAGTAAAGTTAAATTTTTGACTTTGAGTCGTAGGGATTGACATTATTTTATAACTTAGATTTAGCAATTACATTTTGCATCATATATTGTCGTATATGAATTTTTTTAAGATGAGGCGATTTATTTTGACTGTTGGACTTAGTGCTTTAATTTCAAGCTTTTTGTATTCTCAACCAGTACCCGGAGACGATGAAAACATTCCCTATCTGATGACCTTCGGACCTAAAGCAGAGAAATCGTGGGGTGATGATGATTTTTCCCAGACTTTTTTCTTCCTGATTCCTGAAGCCTATAAGGATCCGGTGTTTATTAAAGTATTTGACCCGGATGTAGGCGGACTCGTGGACGAGTTAAACGGAACCTTTGATACCCAAATGACATATTCGGTTTATGGGGGTAAAGATGCTTATAATCATCCTGACGCCCGTGAAACTGATCCCATTGGTAATTATAAAAGTGGAAATCTCCTGGCTACCAAAAGCTTTGGTGTAAATCCCCGTTATGATAACAACTGGTATGTTTTCGGACCTTTTAACCCTACTGAAGGAGAGTATGTAAAGGATTTTGGCGGATATGTTTTCAAAGTAATCTGCGACGGAGTTGCTGGAAACGATGGGAATATGTATCGCTACTATTTAAGTACTTCGGGTACCACAAATAAATCAATAGAAGGAGCTTATGCTTTTGCTTACGAATACTCTTTCCGGATGCACGACGACCCGAAGGAAATATCCCATATTTATCCTTATGTCGATAACCGGACCATAACGATTAAGCAGATGAATTTCGACTGGGACAAAGATGGCTTTATTAGAGCAGTATCTGTTGCCCGCAAAGGCCAGATGTGTGCTGTTTCAAACGAAGACGAGTGGGTTTCGTCTGAGCTCAAAATCTTTGATGAGGAAAAGAACACATCTTTCGATTTCCAATTCATAAAAAAGGCCAATCCTCCTGTTAAAAATAACAATGTGGTTGTAAATGTGCGGAACCAATACAATGAGTTGTTGAGATTCAACACTGTACCTATCGGGGGTGTGCCAAAGTATAAATTTGGTGAAATAAAGGCAACTAAGATAAAATAATCAACTTAACAACATTATATGAGGTTCATAGGCCTTGCTATTACGCTTGTTTTCCTTACCCTGACATTGAGCAGCGATATTTTGAATGGTCAGGTATATAAGTTTCAAAAATATGGGGTGGCAGAAGGAATATGCCATCCTTTTGTTTATAATGTTAATCAGGATATTAATGGCTTTTTGTGGGCATCTACTGGTGTTGGTCTTTGCCGCTATGATGGATTTAATTTCAGTGCTGCCCAAACCGACTCTTTAACAGAAGCATACGCTGGTGTTAGTTTCAAGGATAAAAAAGGAAATCTGTGGTTTGGCCACAGCAATGGAAGCGTATCGTTTTATGATGGAAAAAAATTCCGTGTTATCACCTTCAAAAATAATAACGGGGGCAGTATCAATGGATTTGCCCAGGATAAATGGGGAAATATACTTGTATTAACCCAATCGAACGGAATTATAAGAATTGGTTCTGATAACCGGCATGAATTTCTATCCGAACCTTTTAAAGGCCGGTTAACTTATGCTATCAGTTTTACTTCCCGCGATGAGCTTTTGGTTGGGACCGATGATGGAATTTCAATTATGGCCTACAGTAAAAACTTAGCTGACGTTAAGGAGATTGGCAAGGTTGAAAACTTACCTCTTTCAAAGGTTCAGTTTATTTATAAGCAGGATTCCAATGATATTTTCTATGTTGGCACTGAAGATGCCGGCTTGTATAAGCTTATAATAAACAAGGGACAATCAGGTTTTATTGTGGAGAATCTTGGTAAGCTCTTTGGAATTGAATATGAAAATATTCAGTCGGCTTATAAGGATTCGGAAAATAACCTCTGGATTTCAACTTTTGGTAAAGGTTTGTTTAAAGTAGTTTTAAAGGCCGACGGCACCTACAAGGAGGTTATAAACTACAACTCCTTAAATGGTTTGGGGCAGGATTTTATAAAGAATGTATTTCAGGACAGGGAAGGTAATATTTGGGTTTCGACCTATGGTAACGGCTTAGCAGCTTTAGTCGACGAATCGTTCACTTTTTTCGATTTCCAGAAGTATATTGGTAAAAACATTCTGTCTGTAGCTTTCCATCCCGAGGGATATTTCCTGGGAGGTGAAAAATCACTGCTAAAGGTTACGAACGGATTGAAAAAAGAAGTAACTATAATTGGCGGGTTGCCTTTCGATAATATTACAGCTTTATGCTACAGCGATAATGGAACTTTGTGGGTAGGCACCAAAAAAAATGGTGTTTACATGGTATTGCCCGGAAGAACTTCGGCATCTCAGTTTTTCCGTGCCGATAATTCACTTGGAAACTCTGTAAGTTCATTCGCCTTGTCGGACAACGATCTATATGTTGGAACTAAGGACGGAGTTTACCAGATTAATTATCTGAATAAAGAGTTCAAACATCACAATACTTCCACCGGACTGCCTCACAACAACATACACCAGGTTTATACCGATGCCAAAAACAATGTACTCATCGCTACAAAAAGTAATTCTGTAATAAGTATTACGAGGGATATAGAGTATAAAATTGATGGAAATGTTGAGATTGAATTTACCTGCATCACCGAAGACTATGAAGGGAACATATGGGCAGGAACGAATGGAGCCGGGGTTTTTAAATTCACAAAAAATAATTCCAGATATTTTTCTGTTAAGACTTCAGGTTTAAAATCGGATTACTGCTATGCCATGACAACCGATAATTCAGGAAATATATGGGTAGGGCACCGGTTGGGATTAAGCAGGATCAATGTTAAAAGTGAATTGGTTAAGACCTACGGCCCCGAAACGGGTATAGACGGAGATGTCAATCCTGCAGCTATTGTCGGGAACAAGTCGGGTAATATGCTTTTTGGAACTACAACAAGTTTGATTCATTACGAATCCTCGAAAGTAAATTCCAAAAAATTACCACCCATTGTAAATATAACCAAAGTTGAAATTTCGGATAAGGAGTATGATTTTAATGAGAGAATAGTTCTTCCTTATTCTATTTACAAGATGAGAATCGATTTTATCGGTTTAAATTACAGTAATCCAGAACAGGTTACCTATAAATATAAGCTCGATGGTTTCGATATCGATTGGTCTGATCCTTCAAGTCAGCGATTTGCAATTTATTCGCGTTTAAGCGATGGTGATTACAAATTTATGGTTCAGGCTTGCAACAGCGATGGACAATGGACTGAACAACCTCTTGTTTTACAGATTCGGATTAAAAAACCTTTCTGGAAAACATGGTGGTTTATGTCTCTGATGGTTATAGCGCTGGTTTCGGGCGTATATACAATCATTGTTGTCAGGGAGCGTAAACAAAAGGAATTTCAGATTTACCTTGAAAAGATGCTCGACGACAGGACGAAGGAAGTCCGGGAACAAAAGGAAGAGATTGAAACCAAAAACAGAGATATTACTGACAGCATAAACTATGCGCAGCGCATTCAGGCGAGTATTCTTCCATCGGTGCGCAAATTACAGCAGTACTTTACCGGATCTTTTGTGTATTATGCTCCCCGCGATATCGTTAGTGGCGACTTTTACTGGTTCGATCAGTTGCCGGGCACCAGCAAGTTTATTATTGTGTGCGCCGACTCAACAGGGCACGGAGTTCCGGGTGCGTTCATGTCGATGATTGGAACTACTTTAATAAAGGATATTTGTAACAGGCCCGATGTTAAATCGCCTGCAGATATATTAAATATTCTCGATAACGAAATTAAGGCAACACTTAATCAGAACCTGGAAGGCGAAAGGCCTAACGACGGTATGGATATAATTGTTGTGGAGCTCGATGTTGTTACCAATATGATGCGTTGTTCTTCGGCAATGAGGCCATTTATTGTTTACCAGAACGGAGAGCAGATCTACTTCAAGGGAAGCCGGAACTCAATTGGCGGTCAGGTTCGTGAAGAAAAGATTTTCGAAACTGTAGAACTGCAGCTTACCAAGGGCGACCTTATTTATATGTTTTCCGACGGCTACCCCGATCAGTTTGGCGGACCTCATGGTAAAAAATTCAAAATGGTACGTTTACGCAACCTTCTGAAGGATATTTACGAAAAGCCTATGGAAGAGCAATATAACTATGTAAAAAGTAATTTTGAGCTCTGGAGAGGCGAATTAGCGCAGGTTGACGACGTATTATTTATGGGAATCCGTATCTGACGGCTGGGTTGCCCTTTTAATATCTTCTTCGCTTATAATCTTGTGCAGAATAGCATAAATTGTTAAACCGGGAACGGACTTGATTCCAAGTTTCCCGGTTATATTTTTTCTATGGGCAATGACTGTGTGTGGACTTATAAACAGCCTGTCGGCTATCTCCTTATTCGTATAACCGAGAACAAGTTCGCGCATAATAATTTTCTCACGATCGCTGAGTGCATCGGAAAGTTCTTCCTTTCCGGATGAATCTTTCAGGCTTTTGAAAACTTTTATCAGCTGATTCTGAATGATGTTTTTGTTTTGTCCCAGATCAATAGTTTCAAAATTTTCATGTAACCATGAGCCAGACTCATTTTTCCGCAGCACGATGATACGGGTGTTCTTTCCCCAGATTTTTGGAATGCTTCCGTTTAACTCCGGGAAGTCGTCGGGGCAGATAAAAATAATTTGTTTATCGGTTTTGTATTGCAGTTTTAGCAAAACATCAGGTTGCTTTACATCCTCATAGACGAACTCCAGATTGAGATTTTGCATGATAGAGACCAGCCCTTTGCGAACAATATACGATTTTATGGCAAACAGTACTGTTGTCAAAGCTATAGTTTTGAGAGTTTGTCCTTTACTTCTTTCTCCATGCTTAAGGCTTTCGGAATCATTACTTTTTCTTCGATTCGCGAATGATCGTTTAAATCATTCTCCAGGGCAAAAATCTCGAAAAGCAGTTTGTTGCACGAATACATATCGCAGGGTCTGGGAAGGTATTTGATAATGAGGTTCTGCAAATCAGTGAGTTTCTCTTCAACATCGTCGTGTGTATTCTTGTATTGTTCAATTGAGTAATTTTTGAAACGATGGACGAGTTCCGGAGAGGAACTGTTTGTGGTTTGAAGATTTTCCAGCCAGAAAACATAAGGGAAAACATCTTTTTCTTCTTTTTCAATATGCTTGGTAAGCTGTTCTTTATAACCTGAGAAAAAGCTGATAATCAAACCTATTGTTTTTTCTTCGTTATAACAGACCTTAATGGTTTGGTTTAATAACAACTCCAGTTCAGGCAGTTTTTTATCAATATAATAATGATGAGTACCACGAAGATAATGCAGTATTGATTGAACCGGGTATTTCTGAAGCTGCTTTTGAGGGAAGTAATCCTTGTGATGATAAGTGTTTGCTATGTCGAGAAAAAAGTTTACGTCGATGTTATTTTTTCGGCACACTTCCTCAACCGTGGCATCGCCAAATCCAAGACCAATACCGAAACGATTCAGTACATTCAGTAATAAATAGTTAAGATGAACCAAATCGGCCATCTTCATATTTTTTAATAGGTGCATTTTATTGTTTTTTAAGCCCGGTAATAGGAGTAGTGGATGCTACATTACTTTTGTTTCCGGCCCTGTCCATAATGTAGAAATCGTATTTTATGGTATCGTAATTAATAACCAATTCGCTTATATCTATTTTAATGGTACCTTTTATGGTTTTATTCTGGCCTTCACGTCTCATTATTTCTGCAAAAGGAATCCGGTAGCGAATGGAGTCGACAAGTAATGAGTCAACGTTGATAAATTCACCGTTTCGCTGTTCATATCTGCTGAAAAACAAATTATTCACCGTGTCGACCGTATCACCTATATCGCCGTCTCCATCAACAAATTTGAAGTAAATGGCAACATTCCGCTGATTAAACCCGCTGGAATAGGCCGTATCGTAAACACGGTATTTTGAGAATGAAATTTCCGGAATTGGAGAATACGATTCAGTTTTTTCGCAACTCAACAGAATGGCGAAAAACACACAAACTATCAAAATAAGATTTAAAAACCTTTTCATACCAGAGACCTTTATTTTATGCTATTGGTTGATTTTTAATCCTCTCCCGAGTCTTGTTTTAAACCATGAAATTTACAGATTGTTTGTGAATTGACAACTTATTTTTGCCTGAAAAATATCTGTATCGGATTTCCTGAAAAATTGAACTTCTCTCTAAGCCTGTTTTCGAGAAATCGTTTGTAAGGGTCCTTTACATATTGAGGTAAATTGCAGAAGAAAGCAAACGACGGGAAATGTGTTGGTAACTGGGTTACATATTTAATTTTCACATATTTCCCTTTTATTGCAGGAGGTTCGTTTTCTTCAATTACCTGGAGCATATATTCGTTAAGTTGCGAAGTTGAAATGCGTCGTTTTCTGTTTTCGAAAACTTCAATGGCAGTTTCCAACACTTTTTGTATACGCAGCTTAGTCAGGGCCGAAACAAAGATTACAGGAACATCGGTAAATGGTGCTATCTTTTTATAAATAGCCTGGGTAAATATTTTTGTGCTGTGCGTATCTTTTTCAACAAGGTCCCATTTGTTTACTAGAATTACCATGGCTTTGTTGTTGCGCTGAATGAGCCGGAAAATATTCACATCCTGGGCTTCCATCCCCTGAGTGGCGTCAAGCATAAGCAAACAAACATCGGCATGCTCAATGGTTCGTATTGCGCGCATTACCGAATAGAACTCCAGGTCCTCGGTTACCTTGCCTTTTTTTCTTAGTCCTGCTGTATCGATGAGGAAAAAGTCAAAACCAAATTTTTTATACCGTGAGTAGATTGAATCACGGGTAGTACCGGCGATAGGTGTAACTATGTTCCGGTCTTCGCCGAGCAATGCATTTGTGAGCGACGATTTTCCAACATTTGGTCGTCCAACAATGGCAATTCTGGGCAACTCCGAGGTGTCTTCAACTACAGCCGGAGCTGGAAGTTTTTTTACAAGGTCATCCAGCATTTCGCCAGTTCCGCTGCCGTTCATCGACGAAACGGTATAAACATCTCCCAGTCCAAGCCGGTAGAATTCGCTGGCCTGATATTGCATTTCGAAAGTATCTACTTTATTGGCAACGAGTAATACAGGTTTCTTCGATTTACGCAGAAGTTCGGCAACAGATGCATCAAGATCTGTAATGCCGCTGCCTACATCAACCAGAAATATAATTACATTGGCTTCTTCAATGGCCAGCACCACTTGCTTACGAATTTCTTCCTCAAAAACATCATCGGAGTTGACTACAAACCCTCCGGTATCAATAACTGTAAACTCCGCGCCGCTCCATTCTGCGCGCCCGTAATGACGGTCGCGTGTAACACCGGCCTGTTCGTCTACAATAGCATCTTTTTGTCCCACCAGACGGTTAAAAAGAGTCGACTTCCCCACATTAGGCCTTCCGACTATAGCAACAATATTTCCCATTTAATTTTATTATATTTTCAGAAATCCAGAGATTTTGGTTTTAAATTTTCAGCTTTTCCTATAGCCTAAATACCTAATGCCTAAATCCTCCTATGATTGATATCCCAGCGAGCGCAGCATTCTGTCATTTTCCCGCCAGTCTTTCTCTACTTTTACAAATACTTCCAGAAAAACTTTCTTGCCGAAGAACTTTTCCATCTCTAAACGTGCCGCAGTGGCAGTTTTCTTTAACGATTCACCCTTATTGCCGATGATAATTCCTTTTTGGGAATCTCTTTCTGTAATAATAACTGCCTGAATTCTTATAATAGGTTCAGTTTCCTTGAAAGTTTCAATTACAACATGACTCGAATAAGGTATCTCCTGTTTATAGTTCAGAAATATTTTTTCCCTGATAATTTCCGATGCAAAAAAGCGTTCAGTGCGGTCAGTCAACTCGTCTTTAGGGAAATAAGCTTCGTTTTCAGGTAGAAGCTCTACAATTCTCTTCAAAAAACCTTCGAGATTGAAGTTTTTTAATGCTGATATTACGAAGATTTCAGCTTTTGGTAAAATTTCCTTCCAATTCTCAACGGCTTCCATAACTTTCTCCTGATCGGCAAGATCTACCTTATTGATGGCCAGGATTACCGGAACATCTATATTGGCTAATTTATCGAGGTATTCCGAGTGCTTGTCAATGGTCTCGACCATATCGGTAACGTACAGCACAATATCTGCATCGGCCATTGCATTCTGGATTACACCCACCATTGTCGACTGGAGCTTGTAATTAGGCTTCAGGATACCGGGTGTGTCGGAATATACAATCTGAAAATCGTCGCCATTCACAATTCCCATCACCCTTTGACGGGTGGTTTGAGCTTTTGAGGTAACAATGGACAGTTTTTCGCCCACCAAAGCATTCATCAGTGTGCTTTTTCCAACATTCGGATTACCTATAATATTAACAAAACCAGCTTTATGATTCATCTAATTTAAAATGAGGTGCAAAGATAACGAAAGTTTTGAAAGATAAGGAGGTGTAATTTCTGGTCCTAAATTGTATGACCTTTCTTTTTTCGTTAAATCCCTAAAAAGAATATCTTTGCCACCCAAAATTTAACTTTATTACAATGAAAAAGTATTTTCTTCTTTCGTTAATTTTAATACCTATGCTTGCAAAAGCCCAGAATGTGCAACTGCATTACGACATGGGAAAGGATCGCGGATATTTAACTTCTACGGTCGAAATGTTTAAACCCGATAAATGGGGAAATACCTTCTTTTTTATCGACATGGATTATAACGTTGGCGATGTTAAGGGAGTGAGCCTTGCCTATTTCGAAATTGCCCGCTGCTTAAAACTCGGTAAATCTCCTTTAAGCCTGCATGCTGAATTTAATGGTGGTTTCGGCCAGTTTAAAGATGGTAGTTTCTCTGGGGCTTATACAATTAATAACGCATGGTTAGGAGGTTTGGATTACTCCTGGAACAATGCCGATTTTTCGAAAGGTTTTTCCTTAAAAGCGCTGTATAAAAATATTCGTCATAAGGATAATGGGTCGTTTCAGCTTACGGGAGTGTGGTATGCTAATTTCCTGAATAATAAAATAACATTTTCAGGATTTGCTGATTTCTGGAAAGAAGAAAACGTATTTATGAGTGGAAAGAATACAGACTTTATATTCCTTTCTGAGCCACAGCTCTGGTATAATGCTACCAAAAACATTTCATTTGGAACGGAAATAGAGCTCAGCAACAACTTTGGTACTATGGAAGGATTCCATGTAATGCCAACTGTTGCTGGTAAATGGACATTCTAATCGGTTTTTAGAAGCAAAGGTTTTCGAAAAACCTTTGCTTCTAATTAATTGTATTTAGGCGCAAAAACCATCAGTAATTTATATGCCTGCAAAACATCCTCCGGTATTTTGTCGGCAACAATATAGCCAAAAGCGGGATAAAGGAGCATTCGTTCCATTTCGCCCGATAAATGACGCAACAGATCCTGACCTTTCGATTTGTACAATTCCACTTCTCTTTGAAAAAAAGTCTCAGCCGGAGTATTGATCACTTCTACCTCTGGAAATTCTTTTCTGAAAGTAAGATAAGCCCTTCTTTGCCTATAAGCGTTCGACACTTTCAATACTTTGGCAATGCCATTACCAAATGTAAATTCCGGATTTAAATCCTGAAGCACTTTTTGCATAAAACGAAGATTCTCACCGGTATTGGTAGAATTGGCTTCAATTATAATATCACTTTCAGGAATCTGGGGAAATTCTTTCAAAACAAGATTTTTGAACTCAACAGCTTCTGGATATTGGAAATCGGCGCTTCCGGCTCCAACTCCTCCTGTGAAAAGAATTTTCGGCACATACTTTTTCAGGTAAAGCTCGGCACAACGACGGGGAATTTTAAGGTCGAAGTGGCCAAAGCCAATAACTGCATCAGCTTTTTGAGGCGGTTGTTTAACGTATAAATAATCAAATATGATTTTGGCGTTTTCAAGTACGTTATCAGTATAATTCATGAGTTCTAAAATAAATTTCCAACTGAAAAATTTTGAGTATCGCAGTAAATAATGCTGTAAATATTGAGCTCCGACCGGGTGCAAATGAATTTGAAATTTATCTGCAACAGCGGGTCTGTCCGTTGTATTTCCAAATAACTGATAGCCTCTTCACATGGTTTTACAGCGCGAATATCTTCTTCAACATTCACAATTTCTATCAGGTATTTTTTCTTGAGCGTTTCTGTCAACGAATCGTTAACAAAAGGTGTGGTGCAGAAATCGGGTAAGCCGATATCCGGAAGGTAGGTAAGCTCCAGAATTACAGGTTTGCCATCTACTTTTCTTATTCGCTTCATAAAAATACATCCGGCTTCAGCCTGTTCCTTCGTAATTGTATAGAAAAATGGGTCGGGCCAGTTAGTTTTATGTGGTTTTACAAGAAATTCGCTTGAGCTGTTACGAGCTATGCTTGAAAAACTTTTAATGCTCAGTATCCCCAGTTTGTTACTCCCTTCTGAAACAATACTGCCTTTTCCCTGTCTTTTTTCAATTTTGCCTTCTTTTTCCAGAGTAGAAAGTGCCTGGCGAACTGTTGCCCGGGCCATTTTATATTTAAAGGCAAGGTCCAGTTCCGAAGGAAGAAGATCCCCTGCTTTGTAATTTCCTGCAAGTATTTCCTGTTTAAGAAGATGATACAGCTTTTTATATTGGGGGATTTTCCTTACCATATCAATCATATTACTTAAATCCAATTTCAAATATCATGATCTAAAAATCAAGTTTATAAAATTGCAATTTTTCTGTTTATTTTAACAAAAACAAAATTTTTTTACACCCGGGCTTATTAAAAGGAAGCATTTAATTCCGGTTTGTTAATGATTTATTTCTGTATGAAAGATTGCGAGCCATTTTTATCTGAATGCAAACAAATATAATTTTATCTTTGCTTTTACGTTAACTTATTACGATTTGAAACAGTGAACAATTTAATAGCATTTTTTAAGAGCAAACGATTTTGGAAGCATTTTGCCTATGCGGCCGGAGGAATAATTGTTGGTATTAACATTATTTTGTTACTGCTTAAATTATATACCCATCACGGCCAGGCACTTTCAGTTCCTGTTTTTGAAGGACTAACCATGAAGGAAGCGCAGGACCTGGCAGATGATAAAAGACTCAGATTACAGGTTGTCGACTCGGTTTTTATTGGCGGAAAGCCCGGCGGAACGATCGTAGCTCAAAATCCTTCGCCCTCTTCAAAAGTAAAGGTGCATCGTATTATTTTTATTACTTTAAATGCGATAAGTCCTGAAAAAACGGATATGCCTAATGTAATTGGTTTCTCGTTACGACAAGCTCAGGATAATATTGAAAATCGCGGGCTTAAGGTTGGGTATATTAATTATGTGCCCGACATTGCAACCAATTACGTTTTGAAACAACTTTATAAAAACAGGGAAATAGCTCCAAATGCCAGGATTAACAAGGGATCGCGCATTGACCTTGTGGTGGGTATGGGGGTTAGTAACGAACGGTCGTCTCTGCCCAATCTGGTTGGCTTATCGCTCGATAATGCCCGCGAAACCTTATCCCGGTCGTATTTAAACCTTGGAGCCGTTGTTTTTGATAATTCTGTTGAAACGTACGATGATTCGGCAAAAGCAGTTATCTGGAGACAATCTCCTGCTTATCATAGCGGAAATACAATAAACCTGGGATCGCCCATTGATGTTTTTCTTACTGTCGACAGGAGTAAAATTAGTGAACCAGATACATTGTCAAAACAATAAATTTATACATGTATCTAAAGCAGTGGTTAGTTTCTGTAGTGTTTGTGCTGACGGTTCTTACCGGGAAATCGCAGGAATTTGTTGTTCCTTCGATTGACTATCCTCCATTGCATGACACCAAACCCGGAACAACCTTAAAATCTGCCCTGATTTCCGACACCATGGCACTTCCTTTTTTCGACGATTTTTCAGGTCAGCTTTCCCCTTATCCCAAAGCGTCATTGTGGCTCGACAGCTTTGTGTATATTAATAATTCACGGGCTGTAAACCCTATGTCCATTGGTGTTGCTACATTTGACGCTCTTAACCGCGATGGCCGCATTTATCCATATGCATCCGAGCAACCGTTTATTGCCGATGCTTTGACATCGAAGCCAATATATATGAATTATCCGGTCGGATCGAATGCATTTTTGTCTTTTTATTATCAGCCACAAGGTTATGGCGATTCCACTGAAGTTCAGGATTCCTTAATGGTCGATTTCTACAGTCCTAAAAGTAAAAAATGGTGGAATGTATGGCGAGTCCAGGGTAGCGGCCTGCATCCGTTCAAAGCTGTAATCCTGCCGGTAAATGCCGACTCGTTTCTGATGCGGGGTTTTCAGTTCCGGTTCAGGAATAAAGCCAGCATTCAGAAGAACTATTTTGATCAGGGCAAAATGGCTGATGTTGATCACTGGAATATCGACTATGTAAAGCTTGACATCAACCGTTCGGCAACGGATACCATCATGCGCGATGTTGCATTTGAAAAACCCATAGGCTCTTTGCTCATTGGCTATCAATCGATGCCCTGGAGGCACTTTCAGGTGGCTTTTCAGCAAATTATGCGAAAGGATATTGATATTTATTATAAAAACAACGACTCTATAGGCCATAAACCCGACCGCTATTTCAAAATTACCGATCTTAAGGGGCCTCATTTTACATCGTTCTATTCCGGAAACGAAAACATTAAACCTCAGGAAGTTTATCATTTCAGTACCAAGCTCGAATATCCTTTTTTTACCGATGAAACGGACTCAGCCCGTTTCGAGATTAAAAGCTATATCACTACTGAAACTTACGACAATAAGATAAACGACACAACCCGGTTTATACAGGTATTTTCCAATTATTTTGCCTACGACGATGGTACACCCGAATTAGGATATGGTCTTTCGGGACAAGGTACCATGAAAGGCAAAGTAGCCTGCCGGTTTACTTCTTATTACCCTGATTCGCTGGCCGCCATCAAGATATTTTTTAACAGCACTGTTAGTGAAATTACCGGTACTTATCCATTTAGGTTAACCATATGGTCGGCAACAACCTCGGGGCCGGGACAAATAATTTATCAGTCAACATCTAAAAACATTGAAGAGTTTGGCAAATATTCAACCTTTTTGCTGGACAGCTCGCTGCTTATTAATGGAGACTTTTATGTTGGATGGGAGCAGGATCACGAGAATTTTCTGAATGTTGGCATGGACAGGAACAACTCCGGTAAGGACAGGTTATTCTATAACACAGGATTCTGGACAAAATCGTCATTCGATAATTCTTCCCTGATGATCAGGCCGGTTTTTGGATCAAGGAAACTGGCAACAAAAACTCCGGACAATAAGACCGGGCAAAGAAATTTTAAGATTTACCCCAACCCAACCTCCGGGGTATTGAATATTGAAGTTCCCGAACCGGGTACCAAAACCTTATATGCCACTTTGCTGAGCACCACAGGAAAAATGATGCTGCAAACGGAAGTTACTTCTAATAAGCTATATTTGGAAGATATTCCGTCGGGGCTTTATTTTATTGTTTTATCCGAAGATGGAAAAACAGTTTACAAAAGCAAAGTTTTAGTTCAACATTAATATGACCGAAGAAGAATTTGAGTTGCAGGATGATGTTTCGGAAGAACAATCGGAGTTATTCGAGCATTTTAAAATTGTAGTTGATAAAGGCCAGGCTTTGCTCCGGTTGGATAAGTTTCTTTCAACAAAAATTCAGAATGCATCGCGTACCAAAGTTCAGTATGCTGCTGAAGCAGGAAATATACTCGTAAATGGAAAGCCTGAGAAATCGAGTTATAAGGTAAAGCCCAACGACATTATATCGGTGGTATTACCTCACCCTCCGCATGTAACGGAATTAATTCCTGAGGACATCCCTTTAAATATCATGTATGAAGATGAGCATTTACTCATTGTGAATAAGGAAGCAGGAATGGTTGTTCATCCCGGTTATGGCAATTATACAGGTACGCTGGTAAATGCGCTTGCGTGGCATTTGAAAGATAATCCTATGTTTTCGTCGGGCGAAATGCGCCCCGGGTTAGTACACCGCATTGATAAAGACACATCGGGTATTTTGGTCATTGCTAAAAACGATTTGGCAATGAACAAACTGGCCAGTCAGTTCTTTAACCGGACCACCGACAGGCGCTATGTAGCTTTGGTATGGGGCGAACTGAAGGAAGATGAAGGTACAATCACCGGCCATATTGGTCGCAGTCCCAAAGACCGTCGGGTAATGTGTGTTTACGAGGACGGATCGGAAGGAAAACACGCCATTACCCACTGGAAGGTAATCGAGCGTTTAGGCTACGTCACTTTGGTGGAATGTAAGCTCGAAACCGGCCGCACGCATCAGATCAGGGCTCATTTCAAACATATCCGTCACCCTTTATTTAACGACGAAACTTATGGAGGTAACGAGATACTTAAAGGAACAACCTTTACGAAATATAAACAGTTTATCCAGAATTGCTTCAAAATACTGCCTCGCCAGGCACTGCATGCAAAATCACTGGCTTTCGAGCATCCTGTAACGGGTAAATGGCTTGCTTTCGATTCTCCCGTTCCGATTGATATGCAGCAGTTAATCGAAAAATGGAGAAACTATATCGCCAACCGGGAACTGGAATAGCCATATTTCATAAAATCGAATAGCTTTGCACCTCAAAAAAAATATTCAATACTGAACTCTTATTTGTATAAAAAGTTATACACACTTAGAGTGGAACATTGATATTCTAAAATCAGAACAGATCAAATTTAATGACTTAACTATGAGAATCAGATTTTTAACTTTGCTTTTGAGTTTTTGTGTCTTTAGCGGAGCCTTTGCCCAGAGTGAGAACTTTACGATCAGAGACGTCGAAATCGGTATTCGTCGTGAACTGGCTGCATCGAATCTTATAAACCTTCAGTGGCGGGGGAAAACTCCCAATTTCACTTACCAGGAAAACAGCAATGTATACCAACTTTCGGTTAATAAAAAAGATTCAGCGAAGCTTATTGACATCAGTGAACTCAACAGGATTCTGAATGCGGATAATGCACCCTCGTTGCAGTCTATGCCTTACATTACCTGGGGCAGCGATAACGAGTTTTACTTTTACAATGCAGGCAACTTTTATGTTATTGATATAGCCGGCAAAAAGTTAGTTGCTACAATTAAATTGCCGGAGAATGCGTCCAATATGGCTTTGTTTTTTGCAAAAAAGCAGATTGCATACACAGTTGAAAATAATTTGTTTGTTACCGGCTTTGATAACAAGACAATTCAAATCACCAGCGATGCAAATAAGGATATTGTCAACGGAGAATCAGTCAGCCGCAACGAATTTGGCATTAACGAGGGTATTTTCTGGTCACCGCAGGGTAATTACATTGCCTTTTATCGCAAGGATAATTCAAAAGTGGGAAATTATCCGCTGGTTGACATCAGAGCCCGTGAAGCTGCATTGGAAAATATAAAATATCCCATGGCAGGAATGGCAAGTGAACACATAAGTTTGGGTGTTTTTGACCTGAATACTCAGAAAACAGTATTCATTGAGAAAAACGATACCATTTCGGAGAAATACTTAACAAACATTAGCTGGGGTCCTGATGAAAGAAATATTTATATTCAGGTGCTTAACCGGGCTCAGAACCACATGATAATGAATAAATATGCCATTCAGGATCGCTCTCTTGTGAAAACTTTATTTGAAGAGAAAAATGAGAAATATGTGGAGCCTCAAAGTAAGCTGATCTTCCTGAAAAAGAATCCCGGCTGGTTTTTATACCAATCGCGCCGCGATGGGTTTAATCATGCTTATGTATACGATACCGAAGGAAAACTTATCAAGCAATTAACCTCCGGCCCCTGGGAAATCCTTAATGTTTTAGCAGTCGATAACAACGATAATGTTTACTACACTTCAACCGAAGAAAGTCCTATCGAAGAAAACGGCTATAAAATAAACGTTGCTACTTTAAAGAAAACCCGCTTAACCGGCGATGCCGGAGTGCATAATGTAATTATCAGTGGCGATTTTAAGCATTACCTGGATGCATTTTCAAACACACAAGTGCCGCGAACTATAAAGCTGATGTTCGAAAACGGAAAGCTAAACAGAGAGTTGCTTAACTCACCCAATAAACTGGCTACTTTCAATATGCCCGAAATAACAATCGGGAATATAAAATCGGCCGATGGCAGCACCGATCTTTATTACCGTTTGATTAAACCTGCCGATTTTGATCCTTCTAAAAAATACCCGGCCATTATTTATGTTTATGGCGGACCTCATACCCAGTTAATTCAAAACCGTTGGCTCGGAGGAGCGCGTCTTTGGGACTATATGATGGCTCAGAAAGGTTACGTGATGTTGACTGTTGATAACCGGGGCTCGTCCAACCGGGGACTCGCTTTCGAGAATGTTATTCACCGTCAGTGTGGTGTTTCAGAAATGCAGGATCAGATGGAAGGGGTTAAACTTTTGAAAAGCCTTGGTTATGTTGATATGCAGCGGGTTGGTGTTCATGGATGGAGTTACGGCGGTTTTATGACGACATCACTTATGACTACCTATCCCGGAGTATTTAAGGTGGGAGTTGCCGGTGGACCTGTAATCGACTGGAAATACTATGAAGTAATGTACGGAGAGCGATATATGGACACTCCGCAGGAAAATCCTGAAGGTTATGCCTCTACTTCGCTGGTTTCAAAGGCAAAAAACCTGAAAGGTAAATTATTGATTATACACGGTGCAATAGATCCTACGGTGGTTTGGCAAAACAGTCTTTCGTTTATAAATGAATGTATTAAGAATCAGGTACCGGTTGACTATTTTGTTTACCCACGAACTGAGCACAACGTTCAGGGATTGGACCGAATGCACCTGATGACCAAAATTACCAGCTATTTTGATGATTATCTGTAAAATGATTTAGTTTTAAACCTTTCAGGTTTCAAAAAACCTGAAAGGTTTAAACACTCGCTATTCACACAAACCAATAGCATATTTTAATGCTTCCGAGATATTCCTGGCAATCTCAACATCGGTGCACAAGAGCTCAATATCCGAGGCAAACGACTGTTGGGCTCCGTCTTTATAAAATTTAACCAGTTTCTGTTTGTTCTTGCAGCTGAAACCTACTGATATGTTTGGGCCTGATGGTTTAAACTCAACAGCTTGTTTGTTCATATCGAGCAATGTAAACTCATAAACCTCCTCAACAGTTTTACCTTTTTCGTCGGTGGTGCTAATGGTAAGATTTATTTTGCAGGGATTGTCTTCTGCAACTTCAAACTTTTGTTTAATTGATTTGGATCCTGCGCTCAGATCTCCAACATTTTGTTTAATGTAATCGAGTGCTGCCTGCTTGTTTGCAAAAGCTTTGGCCTTGGGAGTGGTGTTGGCCGATAAAAACCTTAAAGCACTGGCAATGTCCTTAGCTTTTTTAACATCGAAACAAGTGATTGACAGTTCACTTATAAAGCTGTTCTGGTCTTTTTTAATTTTCTTAATCAACGGCTTTTTACCCGAAACCACAGAGTTTACTGTCAGGAATTTACCTTCGGTTTCAACTTTTATGGTATTCACATCGAGCAGATATGGGTAAAACAGAAAACTCTCTTCTGAAGCAACTCCTTTAGCGTCGGTCTTACCAGCGGTGTAGGTACTGGCAAACGGATCGGCAGTGCTTCCGTCAAACGAAATTTTATACTGATCGGCTCCTATGGTGGCACTTTCGATATTGCCCTGGATAAATTTCATAGCTTCAGCAACAGTATTGAATTTTACCGGAGTTTCTTTAGAGCCTTTAAAAGCAAAGCTTAAGGCAGCTACAACGTCACGGGCAGTTTCGATATCTGTCTGGTAAATTTCAAGATCTTCCACATAATTCTGCAGTGCATTGTCTTTTGTATAACGGATGTATTTATTTTTCGAAAGCATTAAGACCGGAATTATAACTTTTTTACCGCTTACCTTAAAGGTGACTGTAGGTTCAGCATCGGTGAGGTAAAACTCATATTGATTGGTGATGGTTTTGCCTTTAGAATCGGTTTCGCTGGCAACAAAAGTGCATTTTGCAGCGTTGCCTGTTGTAAATTCTATCTTTTGCTGGCGCGCTTTCTGATCTCCGGAAGTCTCTCCAACATTTGCCTTTACAAAGTCCAACGCAGCCTGAACTGTTTTGAATTCGGCCACTTTGGGTTTGCTTTTATCATAAGCTACATTAAAGGCTGCGATTACGTTGCGAGCCTGCTCAATATCGTCCGAGCCTATTTCAATTGCCGAAACATAATTCTGAAGATCAGCGCCTTTCATATAACGGATGTATTTGTCGCTGTTTTTTGTTTCAAGGGTAACATTCATCGTTGATCCGCTGATTTTTACACCAATTTTACTCTTATTCAGATCGGTAATATTCCAGTTGTATTTTTCTTCAACGGTACCACCTTTCGAGTCGGTCGACTTAACCGTAAGTTCCAGTAAGTTGGGATTTTTGCTGTCAAAAGTAAACGATTGCTGTTTAGCTCCGGTTTTGTCTTTTACTTCACCAATATTGGTCTGGAGCCATGAGAGAGCCTCCGGAGCTGTATTCCATGTCTTTTCAGAGGTTTTTACAAGGGGTATCGCAGACTTCAAAAGATCGATCACGTTTTGGGCTACATCCGACCCTAAGACCATGATTTCAACATTATCCGTATAGGCTTCAAATTTGTCATCCTTGAAATATCTGATAAATTTCTGTTTATTGTTCAAATAAAGGCTAACGAAGAATTTTTTCCCCGAAGGTTTGCGCAGAAGCGTGTTCTTGTCAATGTCCGAAATATAGAACTCATAAGCAGTTTTCGTCGATTCACCTTTTTCGCTCACCGCTGTGGATTCGTAGCGAATTTTACACTTAGCTTCATCCTGTATTTCAATGTTTTGGTTGTAAGTGGTTTTGTCGATGGTTATTTCGCCCAGTTTCCCTTTTAAATCATTCAGAATCTGAGGTAAATTCTGGGCCTTAATTTCTCCCTGAAAAAATGTCGGAGATATTACAAACAAGCTAAAAAAAACTAAAATTCTTTTCATGTTTCAATTTTTAAACTGTTATAATATGTAAAAGAAATATGTATTAATATGAGGAAAACCAATTACTACAAGCTGAACTTGAGGTTGGCACGGATATGTAAATTTAATATAAAATAGGAAAAATAGTTATTTTTAGTATTGCTGTTCTTGTTTTACACGCCAATCTCTGAACTTTGATGTTACGCAATAATTTTAAATATACATTTGTAGCATATTAAGCAAATATGGCCGCTTCATCCGGAAATAAAAGTGGAGTCTTAACTCCCACGAAATTTATACGATCTCAAGCCCGATTACTGCCTTTGGGCAAATGTTATATTAACGAGAGCTGGTACGATATGGGTAAAGGCTCTCTTATTGTTACACGAAAGCATTCAACCGGAAATATTACCTGCGGTTTTTATCTGGTCGACCTTTTTTGTGAAGGGATTAAAGACTCTTTTTATTTACACGATATTTCTGAAAGTGAATTTGAAACCGTACTGGACGAAATGAGCGAACAGGAGGACCTTCTTGAAATTGAATATCCCCTGGCACATA
Source organism: Bacteroidota bacterium (assembly GCA_021779665.1). Taxonomy (GTDB): domain Bacteria; phylum Bacteroidota; class Bacteroidia; order Bacteroidales; family JAAUTT01; genus JAAUTT01. Next base: position 21,965 of record JAJYAG010000059.1, read on the forward strand.
ATATAATTTATGGATCGCGCGATTTTGCAGGGATATATAAGTTTAAACCTCACAAAAGTTTTCAGTTAAACCAGTATATTCTCGAAGATGAAGACAAGGAAGTTGAATTCATCAATATTCCTTTTGGGATTGATAACAAGCCGGCAGTGGTTATAAACTCAAGTGATCAGAAGGATGAAGTTATAAGTCACCTGAAGAAACTTGTGGGAGAAGATAATTTTATTGTGATGGATGAAGCCGATTTCGAACTTGATGATGCTTTGCTTGATGAAGATATGGATTCGGAAGATGGTATAAATGGTCAGAAACTGAATGGACATGATTATGAAGACGACACTGAGGAAGAATCTCTTCTTGGAAACTATGAGGACTATTCTGAAGCTCAGCTTCTGAAAGAGGTTGAAGAGTTAGATGAAAGAGATGCTGCTGATGCCATTGGTCCAATTCACGAATTGTTTTTACGATTACAGGATGTCGACAAGTTCGAGACATTATATGAAAAACATTCCCTGGTGTTCGACGAAATAACCGTAGTAAACGACTTTCATTACCCTGGCCTGAATTATTTGCCCGACGACCAGCTGGGGCCATTTTACGAGTTAGGCGAGTTAACCGAGAAGGATCCGGAGGATGCCATTATTGAAATAAAAAAGAAACTCGATGAGTTTCCGCATCCAGTTTATGAGCACCTGCTGGTAAGCGCTTACGGATATCTGGGAATGCACAAAGAAGCGACTGATTTGCTAAAGAAAGCAATGGACAAATACTCGAACGATTTTATGCTGAGAGTGGGCTATGGCTTTATCCTCTTAATGAACGAGCAATACGACACCCTGAAAATGTTTATGTCGGGTTTTGATTTGCGGAAAATAATGCCCGAGCGCAAAATATTTCATATCATGGAAATAGGCCGGTTTCTTTGCCTTGTATGCAGCTATTATGCTTTAACAAATCAGTTATTAATGGCTACGGTTTACCAGAAAATTCTCGACGATTTTACAGATATTCCCGAGGGAACCTATTATCAAAAGCTAACCACATTTAAAATTCTATGCCCATTGCAATGGGAATATATAGAGGAGAATTATAAAAAGCTGAAATAATTTTAGGCAAAACAAAAAAAACAGCCATCATCTCGCAGATAATGGCTGTTTCTTTATGACATTTATTCTTATGCTTTGCCCGTATTTACAGACTCTTCACGTCGGTTACCAGTTTTTGGAGGCTGGCTTTGGCATCTCCAAACAGCATCCGGGTTTTGTCGTTGAAGAACAGCATATTTTCTATAGCCGCATAACCTTTACCCATACCGCGTTTCATAACAATAATATTTTTGGCTAGATGAGCCTTGATGATAGGCATTCCATAAATCGGGCTGGAAGGATCGTTTTCGGCAGCCGGGTTTACTACGTCGTTGGCGCCGATTATAATTACCACATCCGTTTGCGGGAGTTCGGAGTTAATTTCGTCCATCTCCACCAGTTTATCGTACGACACGTCAGCTTCGGCCAGTAAAACATTCATATGGCCCGGCATACGTCCTGCAACCGGGTGGATAGCATATTTTACGCTTACACCTTTTTCTTCCAGAAGTTCTTCCAGCTCGTGGCACAAATGCTGAGCCTGGGCAACGGCAAGTCCGTAACCCGGAACAATAACAACTTTTTGAGAATAGCCAAGCAATACGCTGGTATCACTCATGCTTATTTCTTTAATAGTTCCGGCTTCCTGGTTAGCTGCTTCTCCGCCACCGCCAAATACGCCAACTATTACGTTGAGCAGAGAACGGTTCATGGCTTTACACATGAGAACAGTAAGGATAGTACCTGCAGAGCCAACCAGGATACCACCGGTTAACATCGCCTGGTTCTGATACAGGAAACCGCCTGTTGCAGCAGCAACGCCAGTGAACGAGTTCAGAAGCGAAATAACAACGGGCATATCGGCACCGCCAATAGGCATAACAAATAAAACTCCGTAAAGAAGAGCTATTACCATAAGTGTGTAAACCACCGGCATTGCGTCCGAAGGGGCAATGTTGCCCATAGACATAATATACCCGATAACGCCGATAATAACAACCAGCATTCCCATGTTAACATAACGCAGCCATTTAATACGCAGATCGCCAACGTTGCCGTTCAGCTTGCCAAAAGCAATCATACTTCCCGCAAAGGAAACACTACCAATTACAAGTCCAAGCAGGATATTAAGCACTTCGCCCGAGAACATTTCAGCATACATGCCTTCGTGGGCTACGTGCGGGAATTCCATTACAGAAATCAGGGCTGCGCAGGCGCCTCCCATACCATTAAAGAGGGAAACGAGCTGCGGCATGGCTGTCATTTTCACTTTTTTGGCTACCATCCATCCGATAATGGTACCAATGACAAGAGCCAAAAGTATAAGCGGAATGTTTCCAATAGCTTCACCGTCTTTTTTATGAAAAAGTATGGTAAAAAGTATCGCCATACCCATACCAACAGCAGCGAGAATATTTCCACGGCGGGCACTTTCGGGGTGACTGAGCATTTTTAGCCCGACAATAAAAAGTACTGAAGCCAGTATATAACTAATTTCGAGGATATAAGAACCTATCATAATTGTAATATTTTAGGATGTCAGGTCAGAGGCAACAGACTGTAAGATTTGGAATAAACCTCCCTTAAGTCTTAATTGTCTATGCCTAAACAACCATTTATTATTTCTTTTTCTTTTTAAACATCTCAAGCATACGGTCGGTAACAACAAATCCCCCGACAACGTTCAGCGTTCCCAGTATCACAGCCAGAAAGCCCAGAATAATCGGGAGTGTGGTATGTGCGTGACCCATTACAATGATCGCTCCAATGATAACCACACCGTGGATTGCATTGGCTCCCGACATAAGCGGGGTGTGCAGTACCGCCGGAACATGCGATATTACTTCGATACCTAAAAATATCGACAGTATAATAGCAAAAATTGGTTCCCGGTACTCATAAATAAATGCAAGTATATTTTCCATATTACAGATTTAGCGCTTGTTTTACCCTATCGTTAAATAGTTGACCGTCGTGGGTCAGGCAGGTTCCTTTAATAATATCGTCGTTGAAATCGAGGTTAAGATTTCCTTCTTTACCAATAAACAGCTTCATAAAGTTCAGCAGGTTATTGCCAAACATTTTACTGGCATCGAATGGCATATCCGAAGGATAGTCGGATTTTCCGATAATGGTTACCTGATTATGTACAATCGATTGTTCATTCTGAGTAAGTTCACAATTTCCTCCTGTTGAGGCAGCAAGGTCGATAACTACGGAGCCTGCAGTCATGGCTTCAACAGTTTCCTTTGTAATGAGCACAGGAGCTTTTTTACCGGGAATCTGAGCGGTGGTGATAATTACATTAGCTTTCGAAGCATGATCGTGGATTAACTGACGTTGCTGTTGCTTAAATTCTTCTGTTTGTTCAACAGCATAACCACCTGCGGCTTTATCTTCGCGGGCTCCGGCTACTTCGATAAATTTAGCACCAAGACTCTGAACCTCTTCTTTTACAGCCGACCTAACGTCGAAAACTTCTACAACTGCACCCAATTTGCGGGCGGTGGCCACTGCCTGAAGTCCGGCAACACCGGCACCCAGGATAAGCACCTTTGCAGGTTTAATAGTTCCTGCAGCAGTCATAAACATGGGGAAGAACTTTGGCAAATGCAAAGCTGCATCAAGAACGGCTTTGTAACCCGAAACTGTTGCCTGCGACGATAAAATATCCATCGCCTGGGCCCTTGTTGTCCGGGGTACCATATCCATACTAAATGAGGTGATTTGTTTCTTGAGCATAAGCTCCACCAACTCTTTATTTGCAAAAGGATTAAATACAGAAATCAGAACTTTGTTCTGCCCCAACGCATTAATCTCGTCGACTGTAAATGGGGTAATCCTTACCAAGACATCGGCTTGCCGAATAAGATCGGCTTTTTCAGTTACAACAGCACCGCTGGCTTCGTAACTATTATTGTCAGCGTATGCATTTTTGCCTGCTTCATTTTCAATCAAAACACTAACCTGCAATTTTTTAAGAGTGGCTACTGTTTCTGGCAAAAAGGATACTCTGTTTTCAGGGACCGGTTCCTTTAGTATACCAACAACCATAAAAACTTATCTTTTAATTAAAAGTACTAAGATAAAGAATTAAACTGAAGAAAGGTTCAGAGTTAATTCACAATAATTATAAACAATTATTAATGTTAATGTTAACCAATATATCGCGAAATCTTTTCAAACAATTCCGTCTTTTTTATGGGTTTGGTTACATAATCGTCGAAGCCTTTTGTTGTAAGCTGGCTGGTTTCAATAATCAGCGCATGAGCTGTTTGAGCAATAACAGGTAAATCGGGCCGGATGGATTTTATAATCTTAGTGGCTTCCCAGCCATTCATTTCGGGCATTTTAAGATCCATCAGCACCAGATCGATATTGGGATTTTCCCGAACCGTTTTTACGGCCTCGTTACCGTTCTTTGCCCATAAAATAAATGTGTTTGTTTTACTGAAAAGTTCCTTAAAGTAATAGAGATTATTTTCGTCGTCCTCGCATATGAGGATTATATGGTTATCCAGATTTACTTTATCGTTATCCTTTTCAGGTACAACGGCTGATATAACTTTTTTAAACGGAATTGTAAAATAGAAGGTACTTCCGATGCCAGGTTCCGAATGCAACCATATGTTACCGCCCATCAGCTTTACAAACGAACGCGATAATGTGAGCCCGATACCGAGTCCTCTGAAAAGCGATAAATCGGAATGATCAACCCTCCAGAATCGTTCAAAAATTTCTTCGTGAAATTGGGGATCAATTCCGATTCCCGTATCTTTAACATAAAACTCAATATATCCTTTATCTTCCGAGTAGCCAACTTCAACAAACCCACGTTCAGTAAATTTTAATGCGTTCGATACCAGATTGGTCAATATCTGCCGTAGTTTTACCTCGTCGGTATAAACGTTGTATCCCTTGCCAGGCGGAAGATTTTTCTTAAGCTCTACTTTCGAGTTGGCATCCATTCCAACGGCGAACGAAGCACAGATTTCGTCAAGGGTTTTATTTACATTTACATTGCTGTAATGCAATTTCACCTGATCGGTGTCAATCATCGACATTTCTATAATGTCGTTAATAATAGAAAGGAGCTGGGAGCTGCTTGATCTTATAATAGACACATATTCGCCAAGTTTCTGGTCGGGATAATTGCTGATAAGCAAATCGGAAAACCCAACAATGGCATTCATGGGGGTCCGTATTTCGTGCGAAAGGTTTGAAAGAAATGCCGATTTCAGTTGATTGGACTTCTCGGCTAATTGCAATGCGCCTTCAAGTTCTATGCTTTTTTTCCTGATTTCCTGAAGAAACGCTTGTTCCTTTTTGCGGATTTGTTTTTCCTTGCTGAATAATTTGGACAGAATAACGATTACCACCAGCATTAAAAAGAAAATAACAAAAGCAAAAACCACAAGCTGCAGATTTTCCTGAATAAATGAATAAGGAGAGTTTATAACGATGGCTTTCTTCGGAAGTTTTGAATGAGAAATACCAAACGCCCGCATTATTTTTTTATCGAACACAAATTCGGTAGGGCCGGCTGTAACCGGAATTTCATTGACTGCCTTACCCTTTAGTATCTGTATGGCAATTCTCCCGGCAAGTTCTCCATGCGAAGCCGCCCTGACTATCTTTCCGCCTATAATACCCTTGTCAAGATAAAAATCCCAGGTCCCGTAAATAGGTACATGGCAAAAGGGTTTTATCTCATCAAGAATAAGATCGTACGAAATCTGGTTTCCTTCTTTGTCGATATTGAAAGTTGTAAGCAAAACAACCTCATTGTTCTGCAAGGTTGTTAATTTTTGTTTGAGTTCAGAAAGGGTGTAATCGGTTAAGAATTCATAACTAAGATTAGGGAAGGATTTAGCTATTATTTCCGCACAATTTTCACGGATGATGTTTCCCGTGATGGACCTGTCGGTCACAATGTAGAGCTTTTTATATTGCGGATGAAGATTTAATATTGTACTGATGTTGGATTGAATGTCTATATCTTCCATTATTCCTGTGAAATTGGAAGGAATTTGACCAACATAATTCAGTCCGCAAAAAACAACAGGCGGCTTTCCTATGAGGGAATCACGAAATTCAGTTAAAAAGTTGAATGCTGCATTATCAGTGGAGATAACCAGGTCGAAACGGAGGTTTTTGTATTTGGAAAGAAAAAACCTTGCAAAGTTCCTGAAATATTCGGGTGATTCAAAGTGCTTCGAATCCAGGTATTCAATCCTGTAATCGGGCTTAATTGCCGAATCCGAAGAGATGGTCTTTATAATGGAGCTGTTTAATTCATCTGTCCACGATAATCCTTCATTATATGAATGAATTATTAAAATAGTTCTGTTTGTGTTATAGGCAAAAACATGCAGGCTATTTGCTACCGCAAAAATCAGAATAAAAAAGATCCTGTAAGTCATATGTTTAACGAGGCTTGTTCCATAACATAGTTCAATCCGAATTTTGACTGTATCCTGAAAGATTTACCCCACAGATCTCAGATTTTTCTTGAACTTATTAAAATTAGCCAATTTTACTGAATTAAAGAACGAATACTCTTAAAATTGGACCAAGTATCAATTATTTTTTATGAATTGGTATATTTTTTCTGAGAGTATGATGGCATTACTTTTGAAAATTACACATCCTTAGTTTGGACTTGTGATATAAAAGAAAGCGCTACCTTTGCATTTGTTTTTGAACGGAGGGAAATTGAAAAATCAGGTATTATACGGAAAAACATTTGAGGAGCTGAAAGAATTAACTCAGTCGCTTGGTTTGCCTGCTTTTAATGCAAAGCAGATTGCTGAATGGCTGTATAAAAAAAATGTTACTTCCATAGATGGTATGACTAACCTTTCGGCGAAAACAAGAGAATTGCTTAAAGAGCATTTTGTGTTGGGGCTTGAAGTTCCTGCTAAGGTTCAGACATCGGTCGATGGCACAAAAAAGTACCTGTTTACCACCTCCAATGGTAAATTTATTGAAGCAGCTTATATCCCCGATAGAGACAGAGCAACGCTTTGTGTATCCTCACAGGTAGGATGTAAAATGGGGTGTTTGTTTTGTATGACTGGCAAACAGGGATTCCAGGGAAACCTGAGTAGCAACGAAATATTAAACCAGATAATCAGTTTGCCTGAACGTGAAAAACTCACAAATCTGGTATACATGGGTATGGGCGAACCTTTTGATAATTTGCAGGAGGTGCTGAAAAGCCTTGAAATTCTCACCTCCGAAGAAGGGTTTGGCTGGAGCCCCAAACGAATCACCGTTTCAACTGTTGGAATTATTCCCGGGATGAAAGAGTTTCTCCAGAAAAGCAAATGCCATCTGGCCATCAGCCTTCATACACCTTTTGATGACGAAAGGCGGAAACTGATGCCCGTTGAGCACGTTTATCCCCTGAAAGAAGTGCTGAGTGAAATTAAAAGTTTCGATTTTGGCCTGCAGCGTCGCGTTTCATTCGAATATATTGTTTTTAAGAACCTGAACGACACACCGCGGCATGTTCAGGAGATGGCCCGTATTCTCAACGGAATACGTTGCAGGGTTAACCTTATCCGGTTTCATCCTGTACCGGGAACTCCGCTCGAGGGAAGTGATGATGCCACCGTTCAGACTTTCAAGGATGCATTAAATGTCAAAGGGATACTCACTACCATTCGCGCCTCGCGTGGTCAGGACATTTATGCTGCCTGCGGTCTGCTTTCTACCAAAGAGCTTGTGAAGAAGTGATGCTGGTCGTACCTGATATAGTCGACAGACCACAGACGACAGTCCACTGCCAAATATAAGTCGATAGCCAGCACTTAAAACACGTAACCCACAACTCACAACCGTCTCCGGAGCAGTGTTACATTTTCAACATGATGGGTTTGAGGAAACATATCAACGGGTTGAACCTTTTCTACCAGATATTCATCATGCAGCAAGGCGATGTCGCGTGCCTGTGTCGCAGGATTGCAGCTCACATAAACAATTTTTTCAGGTAAAGTTTGCAGCAGGCACTCAATTACCTTTTCGTGAACTCCTGCCCTGGGAGGGTCAAGGATAATTACATCTGCCCGGCCTTGTTCTTCAATAAAATTACTGTTAAAAATATCCTTGATATCGCCGGCGTAAAATGTTGCATTGCTAATATTGTTGATTGATGCATTAATTTTAGCATCGTGAATGGCCTCTTTAATCAGTTCAACACCTATCACCTTTTTGCAGCTTTTGGCAACAAAATTGGCAATGGTTCCGGTTCCGGTATAAAAATCGTAAACAATTTCATCGCCTTTTAACCCGGCAAAATCGCGTGTCACCGAATACAGCTTATATGCCTGTTCCGAGTTGGTTTGGTAAAATGATTTGGGGCCGATTTTAAAGCTGAGATCTTCCATTTTTTCAATCATATGATCCTTTCCATGATAAAGGTGCACCTGAAGGTCGAAAATGGTATCGTTTAATTTGGTGTTTACAACATACATGAGCGATGTGATCTTCGGAAAACTTTCTTTCAGGAAGTTCATGGTTTTTTCAATGGCATCGGGCAGCTCCTCTCCAAAACTCACAATCACCATCACCTCGCCTGTTGAGCTTGTGCGTATAATCAGGTTTCTTAAAAAACCGGTATGCATCCTCAGATCGCAAAATTCAAATGCCTGCTCTTCAGCAAAAGCCTTAAGCTTTAGGCGTATATCGTTCGAAGGATCGGACTGCAAATGGCAACGGCGTATATCCAGAACTTTGTCGAATAATCCCGGAATGTGAAAGCCAACAGCATTGCGGTTTTCTATCTGATCTTTTGAGTCTATTTCATTCTGGGTGAGCCAGCGGCTCGCCGAAAACGTGTACTCGAGCTTGTTCCGGTAAAAATACTGGTTATCGGAAGGGACAATAGGCAGAAATTCTCCTTCTTCAATTTTACCTATGCGCTTTAAATTGTCTTTAACTTGTTTTTGCTTGTAGAATAGCTGTTTTTCGTAAGGCAAATCCTGCCATTTGCAGCCTCCGCAAACTCCAAAATGCTCGCATCTTGGTTCGATTCGCATTGGCGAGAGTTTCACAAAATTAACAACAATACCCTCCATGTAGCTGGAGCGATTTTTCTTTATTTGCACATCAACCACATCGCCCGGGATGGCATGAGGTACAAAAACAACAATATCGTCGGTTTTACCAATCGCATTCCCTTCTGCTGCAATATCAACAATCTCCAGCGATGTGATAATGGGTAAAATTTTTTTATTTCTGCTCAATGTTCCGCCTTTCAAAATTTGCGGCAAAGGTATAAAAATCTGTTTAGTACACCGCTATAAATTACTTTTTAGCTATTATTCAATAACTTCACCGTTTACTTTTACGTTTTTAAGTGCAAAATTCCTGATAAAGGATTTATCTACATTGCCTTTGTCGGCAGTTACGTTTAGATTTTCGAATGTAAAATAGCTAAGATCGTAATTTTTGCCGGCTTCAACATTATAAAATACATTGCATTTAAAATCAATATTACGCAGAGTGACATTCCTTGAGAAAGAGAGCGGCATATCCGTTCTGCCTTTAAGGTCGAAGAATTGTGTCCATGGTTTTACGTATAGAAGACTGTTGGCCAGACCTTTGATGTTTTCAACTGTGATAAACTCGTATTTCTGCGGAGTATCGGGCCGCATTTTGAGCCATAACAAACGGTCGGCGCCATTTACGGTGCAATTGCGGAAAACAATGTTGTAATTGAAGATAGCTTCGCTTCCGCAGGTCAATGCCGAGTGACAGAATCCAAATCTGCAATCTTCTATAATGATGTTTTTATTGGGACCATTGCAGGTATCGGTATCGGCCCACGGACCTTTTCCTCCCTTGAGCGCAATGGCATCGTCGTTTACCGACATGTAACAACCCTTTACAAGCACATTGGTGCAGGCATCAATATCAATGGCATCGGTACTTGGGGCTTTAACGGGTTTTTCGGGCGAAAAAATGTAAAGATCGAGAATCTTAACATTGTTGCACTTATAATAATGGCTCGTCCAGAAACCGGCATTCTGCAAACGGACATCCTGCAGTTGCACATTATTGCTGTTCCTTATAAAAATAAGCCGGGGACGAGATACTTCCAGGTTGGTGCATTGGGGATTTTCTTTTCTTCTTTGCCAGAAAGCTTCCCAAAATTTTAGCCCGTTCCCGTCGATGGTTCCTTTGCCGGAGATTGTAAAACCATCTACCCCATAAGCATTTACCAGAGCAGGAAAATAATCCAGGCATTGACCTTCCATTCTCGAAGGCATCATGGGATAATCGTTAATATTATCCGAGCCTTTCAAAACAGCTCCTTCCGAAACGTAAAGATGGGTTTTGGGCTTGAAAAACAGTGCGCCGCTTAAAAAAACACCTTTAGGGATTACAACCACACCGCCACCTTTTCGGGAAGCTTCGTCGATAGCTTTTTGAATTACCTGGGTCTGCAGAACAGTGCTGTCGTTTACAGCTCCGTATTTGGCGATATCGAAAACTTTTCCGAGTTTTTTTAATTCTACTTTCCGCGTATTAAAGAACCATGCAGGGATTTTGGAGCCATCGGGAAATAAAACAGCCTCATTATTCTGTGCAAAGGAGGTATTAAAGATCAATAAGATAGCTGGTAGCAAGGCAAATATATACTTCATGATAAAAGATTTATGGAGATAAAAGTAAGGAAAATGGCTAAATACACAATAAACTGCTTCCCGGATGAAAACGGATTCTCTACTTGATTAGTGGTATTGAAAAATAGAAAACCGATCCTTTTCCTGATTCGGAATCTAACCAGATTTCACCTCCAAGTAAGTTAACCAAACCTTTTACAATTGACAAACCAAGACCAGTACCACCGTAGAAACGGTTCTGAGGAGATTTAATCTGTATGAACCTGTCGAAAATCACTTGCTGCTGGTCTGTTGGAATTCCAATGCCGGTATCGGCTACATAGAACAGGAGCTTTTCTTTTACCATTCGGCATCCACCTTTTATTGATCCGAAATCAGTAAACTTAAAAGCATTACCAATCAGGTTTATAAAAATTTGTTTCAGCTTAACTTTATCAGTTTTGATGACAACATTGTCGACATCACATTCAGAAACGAGAGAGAATTGAATATGATTTTTTCCAGTTTTATTTTTATGTTCTGTGAAAAATACCCTTAGTTCCTCAAATAAGTCATTAAGATTACAATCTTCTATATTCAGCGGGAGCTGGCCCGATTCAATTCTTGAGATATCAAGTATGTCTTCAATAATTAAAAGAAGATCGTTGCTGCGTTGATTTATGATGGTGCTGTATTTTTCAAGTTTTACTTTGTTATCAGAGTGCTTAAGCAGCAGTTCCGAAAAGCCCATAATAGCATTCATGGGAGTTCTTATCTCATGACTCATGTTTTGCAGAAAGGCTGTTTTTAGACTGTCGCTTTCCTCAGCTTTATTTTTAGCTGCAATTAAATCTTCCTCTATTTTAATCCTACCGGTGATATCCCGGGCAGCTGCAAATATTTTGTCTTTGTAGGGATTGGCCCGCCATTCAATCCATCGGTACGATCCATTTTTGCATCTGTAACGGTTTGAGAAGCTTATAACCGATTTATGTGTTATCAGATCGTCCATCGCTTGAATGGTTGCGTCAAGATCGTCTGGATGAACCAAGGTGAGGAATTTTTTATTCTTCAGTTCTTCTAAAGTATAGCCCAGGGTTTTTTCCCATTCTTTATTTAAGCGAAGAAAATAGCCATCGGTATTTGCAATGCACAACAGATCCAGTGCCGAGTTGAAAAAATTCTCTATTTCTTCACTTTGTTCCTTTATTTTCTTTTCGCTTAGTTCAGCACTTTCTTTGGCTGCTATAAGTGCTTTTTCGCTGCGTTTTCGATCAGTAATATCTCTGAAAATCCAGATCCTTCCGTAATTGTTATTATTGTCGGCCACCGGGGCTGAGTACCTTTCGATGATTGTTCCATCAGTTAATTCAAATTCATCTTCACTGGTTTCCTCCGGATGATCATATAAGTAGAAGACTTTCCTGGCAAACTCTTCAGGTCTCTTTGTCCTGCTGATTACGTAATCAAGCTGTTGCCGGTCATCGATATTGTCGGCATATTCTGGTGGTATTTTGAATATATCTACGGTCCTTTGATTTTGAAAAACTTTATGACCGTTTCTGTCAATAATGAGAATACCATCAATAGTTGTATTTAATAATGTTTCGAAAAGAGCCGTTTTTTGCTGTAGAATCTCTTCGGAACTTTTACGATCGGTAATATTGATAAACGTTACAACTACTTTCTTTATATTTCCGCTGCTATCGAATTCGGGGAAGGCGGTTACTTCAACCCATGTGCGTTCTTGAGTCCCAGGTTTGTTGATGCCATAAATCTGGCTGAATATTGGCTCCTTCGTCTTGATGACTTTCATTACCGGGAATTCATCAGGGTCTAATCTTCTTCCCGATTCATCCAGAAAGAAAAAATCAGGACTCATGGCATCTTTTCCATAAAGCTGATTTTGAGTTAGACCTAACAATAATGAAGCTTCGGAATTTGCCTGAATTATGGAAGTATCTGCCGCATGGGTTACTACTCCAACATGGAGATTGTCAATCAGTTTTTTATATTCCTGCTGACTTTCTTCGGCTTTTTCTTTTGCTTTAACAAGCTCCTTTTCGACATGAATACGTTTACTAATATTACGGCCAATTCCTAATATTCCGACTAATTCATTTTCGTTATTGTACAAGGGAGTTTTTATTGTTTCGAGAAACTCCTTGTGACCATCGCTTGCAAAGGTTATTTCTTCTTCATTTATGCTCTGGTTCCCCGTTTCCATGCATAATTTGTCATGATACCTGAAGGCATCTGCAATTTCTTTTGGTGAAAATTCATAGTC
>JAJYAG010000244.1 GCA_021779665.1 Bacteroidota bacterium
CCATCAGACCTCGATCGTTCAGGAAGTCAACCGTTGGAACATTCCAGTCGCACACATGGAAGGCAAAGAGATGCTTATTGGCAGCGCAACGCCTGATTTCGGCATGCAGCGTATCGTCCCACCAGAGATGATATACATCCACGGCAACACCAACATAACTGGAGTTGATCATCTCGGCCATTTCGTTGGCTTGTTTCAGGGTATTAATGGCAGAGCGGTCGCCGGCATACATAGGATGAAGAGGTTCTATGGCCAGTTTTACTCCGGCACTTTGGGCAGCCGGAAGAATTTTCACGATACCTTCTGCAATCTGCTCGCGCGACTTTTCGAGCGACTGCCTTCCGTCGGCGCCGCATACCAGGACAATCACCGGAGCGCCTATACCTGCCGCCTGTTCAATTGCCCATAAATTATCGTCGACAGCTGCCTGTCGCTTTGATGCGTCAATCGAAGGAAAGAAGCCGCCACGTGCCAGCGAAACAACCGTCATGCCATGGTCGTCCAACATTCTTTTAACAGCAGGGAGACTTTGGTTTTCAAGCACATTGCGCCATACCGTAATTCCATGAATACCGGCAGCGGCGTAATTCGTTACACATTCCTCAATATTCCATAGTTTTGTGGTAAGGGTATGCACACAGAGACGCGAGAAGTCAGTTAATTGCGCCATCATTTCACTCCGTTAAAAAAAGTATAATATGTTCCTCCTGAAATAATTCTTGTCAAATAAAGCGCTGCCTCGCGGATATGGTAATCGCCCCACATACTCGACTCGTTGCAAGGAATTTTCTGTCCTTTTGGAATATTGTCCCACCCGTTAGGACGGTGATATACTGAATGAAGCAACAAGCCCTGATGAGCGGCATCCACTGATAAATAAGGCGTTTCGAGCAAACGCGAAACAACAGTGAGGCCTGCCTGCCAGTACCGATTTCCGCCTTCTAAATCACCTTTGTTTTGGAGATATTTTCCCAGCCGCAGTAACCCCTGAGAGCCAATAGCAGCAGCGGAGCTGTCCACTGGTTCGAACGCATTGTACGGTTCGGCTGGCCGGTTCAGATAATCGCCAAGCTTAACCAGTCCGGGTGCTCCGGTATCCCAATAGGGAATGCCGTCGGAGGCCGTATTGGCAATATAAAAGTCGCATGTAGCCTTTGCTCCTTTCAGCAAAATACCGGTGAGTTCTGCTTTTGAAATTATCCCTAGAAACTCTTCTTCAGAAAGACTATCAACAAATTCAAGTTCTTCGGCAAAGCCAAGCATGGCCCAGGCAAGTCCGCGCGTCCAGGTTGAAAACCCGGTGTAACCCTGCTGGGAATTAGGACAGCGGAAATTACCGTCGTTCATGTTGAAAACAGCTTCATGGGCCGTTCTGCCCCAAACATCGTAACTGTCGCGACCTTCGCCATAATAAACCGAGAACCTTGCGGTTGAAATAAGATGCTCCACAGCCCGTTTGAGCAGGGATATTCTCACATCGTTTTCGCCAGGGAGATAATGACCAAGTTTATGAGAGACCATCAAAACCCTGCACGACCGAATGGTATCGACAAACAACGAATGCGGACCATTAAACGAATAAATAAACCCACCCTCGCGCGTTTTGCTCCACCGGCTGGCCTGCACAGCACCTGAGGCCTTTAATGCCAGCTCATAAAAATTCTTTTCCCACCCGTTGAAAGGAATTTTACCTTCCACCATCAGCCGGTGCAGGTTACCATAAGTACTCAGGTTATTGAAACCATGGTCGTGAACCCCGATATGACTGATATGCGGAGCCATTTTGTTCACAGTGTTGTCGCGGCCCGATTTCAGGAACTGCTCATCGCCGGTAGCATCGAACTGCAGAACCGCCGAACCAAACTGAAAACCCTGGGTCCACTCGGTCCATCCGCGGGTGGAATATTTGCCGTTAACAGTAAACACCGGTGCTCCAAGCGCTGTATTGTACTCCTTTTCGATGGAGGTAATTTTTTCGCCCGAGAGTTTCCAGAACTGATCGAGTTTCGATTTTAAATTTTGCGGGTCTATGGAAGAATTGATATTCATATGTATAACTGTTAAGCTGTTTCTTGTTTTTTATTTTTGGGCAGAAATGAGATAATTACTGCTCCAAGCGTGGCTAATGCAATTAACATTAAAAATCCCGGGGTATAACTTTTGGAGCCGTCGTAAATGGCGCCCACCAACATTGGAAATACAGCTTCAGCAATACCATCGGCCACAAGAATTATCCCCATGGTCCGGCCCAGAGCACGCACACCGAAAAGGTCGCCAGCCATTAGTGGAATTATCATATAATCGCCGCCAAGACCAATACCGAAGATCACGGCAAAAACATAAATTCTTCCAGGGAAATCGGGTACCAGCAGAAGCGGAATTGCAAGCGCAACAATCATATAAATCAAAATCATTACATACTTACGGTTAATCAGGTCGGCCAGAAACCCCATGAGCACCCGGCCGGCAAGACTCGAGAGTAACACTATCGACATAATGTTTGCTGCCTGCGCCTGGGCAAAATCGATATCGCGCAGGTAAAGTTTGATATGCTGACCAACGCCGCCTACTGCGCCAATGGAACACATGCTGCCGAATGCCAGCAGGTAAAAATTCCTGTCGCGGAGAATGTTTTTAACAGGAATGGCTTGTACATTCGTTTGCACATTATGTTGTGCCGGAGCGTCCTTAATGAAAAAAGCCATAGGAAAGGCAATGAGAAATACGAGAATTCCCAGGGCCATTAATGCCAGATGCCAACCGAAGTTACGTTCCAGGCCGGAAGCAATCAAAGGAACGACTGCACCGCCGGTTCCGATGCCAAGATAAGCGAGTCCCATTGCTTTCCCGCGGTTCTTGTCGAACCACCTGGAGATAAGCACCTGGCAAGGCAACGGACCACCAAACACATAACCCAGCGCATTGAAAATATAAAAGAGATAAAAAAGAGGAAGCGAATCGGCGAAACTCAGTCCTACCAAAGCAGTTCCGGCCATGATTGCACCCGCCATCATCAGCGAACGCGGGCCATAACGATCGATAAGCCATCCGGCCATGAAGCCGAACAACGGGCCAACCAGCAGCTTACCCACAGCATTTCCCGAGGTAACCTGAGCACGCGACCAGCCAAATTCATGAGTCATAAAATCGAAGAAAAAGGGAAGGCCATAATAAGCAAATCCCACAATGGCAAACAAAGCCATAAAGGCGGTAATGAGGATATAGGTCTGAGAACTTCGGGAACCCTTTGCCGGTTCAGTTAGTAGTTTTTGATTTTCCATGATATTATTTAAAAGACCATTTTATCAAATTTAAAAGAATAAGTCGGAATTCAAAATGGAAAGAACACAGAAAAATGTTTTAGATTGAAAGTCAATGACAAAGACAACCTTAATGAAAACTGATCATTTCAGCGAGACGGAGGAAATAATCCGTTGACCATATCTCAAGGTCACCATAATTTTTAACGAATGGACGAACATCGTTTTTCACCATTTCAATATTGACAGATTGAATCTTATCTTTTAATATCCGTTGAAAGTCAGACCTGGTTAATTCAATATCTTTTAACGATTGAAACTGAATTACTCTCTCACAAAAGTGGCTAAAGTTCAAAGGGATATTATTTCTGACATACCATTCAAAATCGTACCAATCGCGACCTTTAACACGGTTACTCCATGTGCGGAATATTAAAGCATGCATTTTTCCCGCATAAAGATCGGGCAATGTATAGCAGCGACACATAAATGAAAATGGCTGAAGCAGCAATTTAGATTCTGTTTTAAACCCCAAAGGCGGATTGATATCCACTTCAAGCTTTATCTTAATTGCGGCTGCTGTCCTGAATTTTAAATCAACTATTTCTGTGTTATCTTTAAGAAAAGCAGATTCCACATTGGTTTTTCTTTGCTTTTGCTTTCTTGTAATCTCAACCTCTTTACCACACGCAAGAAACTCCTTTTTAATTATATCAAAATAGCTCGTCAAATTAAAATTCTGGTCGCTTTGAAGAAGTGAGAAATCCAAATCCTCCGAAAAACGAGGTATGTCGTAGAAGATACGCAAACATGTACCTCCATAAAAGGCAGCTTTGTTAAAAAAACCACCTCTGTAAAGGCCTGCAAGGGTTATTTGCTGCATTACCTCATGCTGGGCATTTAAAAGATCGTCCTGTGTTTTGATTTCATACCTGGACAGCATCTGATCAAATATCTCCATGTTTCAATTTTTGAAAGATTTAACCAGTTTGTAAAGATTAGTTAGTTCACCCTTTTTCTTCCCTGTGCTGATGCAGCTTTGGATAATATCCGGATTAAATTCCGATAGTGCGGATACATCAATTCTCAAATCCTCGTCAAGGAAACGCTCCATCGACTTAACAGATTGGATTCTGATATTTGATGTCAGAACCAAATAATCACACAAAGCCTTTTCCGGGGAAGCAATCATAAAGCTGAAGCTACTTTCAATTTTATTTTCAAGTCCAACAGAATAATAGGCGGGAGTAGCCGACCGATAACTAAACACACCTAAAGGAGTAGCGAAAGTCCTTGATCTCTTAAGCGTAACCGAGCGCATTTCGTAAACCCTTTCAGGAATCAGTTTATAATAGGATAAGGCGGTTTCAAGAGAAATATACGATGGCCCATACAGGTGATTTGCAATAAGTTCCTTCGAAAAAGGTTCGTGGCCCTGAATCACATACAATCCTTTTTTTAACCTGATTATTTCGCCTTTATTTTCGAGAGCTGATATTTTGTCTTCAGGATGCTTGTATTCACTGAAAACATCAGAAAGGATCGAAAAATCTACAGGAATTATTCCAAATTGATCAAGCTTTTTCATGTTTCAAAAATAGTAAATTTTGCCCAGATAATCGACATATTTTCGATTATCTGGGCAAAATTTACTAAACTACCAACTTATTGCCTCAATAGGGGCATATTTGAGGGTTGGTGCTATCCAGTCGGCTTTATTAAGTTGTTCAGCGGTGAAGCTTGTTGTTAGTCCGAGACATTTTGCGCCTGCTGCTTTTGCGGCTTCAACGCCATTTACAGCATCCTCCACCACCAGGCACTCCGAAGCTTTCAACCCCAGTTTTTCAGCTGCAATTATAAAAATATCGGGAGAAGGTTTTTTGCGTTCCACCTCCAGCCCATTCACCGTAGCATCAAAAGTTTCGGCAGAAAGTCCGATCTCGCGCAGGTTAATCTCCATTTTAACCTTATCGGCACTTGTAGCCACAGCAGTTTTTAGTCCACGCTTTTTGCATTCAGCAATCAACTCCACAACGCCTTCGAGGGGTTGCAGTTTTCCCCGGGTAATACTTTCATAAATTGCATACGTGCGGGCTTTCATGGTATTAATATCACCCTCAACATTATATTTCGCGGCAACCCCGCCAATGTAGCGGTTCTCTCCGGTTCCAACAAAAGGAAGGAAATCGTCGGGCTGAACGGTTACCCCTTTTTCCTTAAACATGGCCATGGCTGCTTCGCAAATAAACTCTTCCGAATCTACCAGAACGCCATCCATATCGAACAAAACTGCTTTTATCATTCCCATAGCTTATAACTAAATGCAAAATATCCCGAAACTTAATACAATCAGAATGTGCAAATTTAGTATTTACTCTTAAGTACAGGTATTCTTTTGTGCCACTCTGTTTCCATATTTGAGATAAACCATGTTTTTCCCATATCGTTATTTCCCTGAAAGAACAAATAGTCTTTTCCGTGAGGGTTGGCGAAAATATGGGGATGACCTGATTCCGAAGAGTTCCACTCGCCCTTTTTGCCATTGGGTAATATTGGCAGATCTGAAATTCTTTCCCAGTCTGTACCATTTTTACTAACTGCCAGTCCAATCTGCTGTGGCGCATTATTATACCCACCGGCATAAAACACATATAGCCTGCTTCCCTTTTTTATTACTGATGGCGCTTCAATGCAATCGCGTTCCCACGGAAGTACAGGTTTAAGCATTGCTGAATCGACTGACAGGTTTTTCCAGCTGTTCCTGTTAAACGTACTTTTTTTACCCGTTACAGCTACTCCCAGCATTTGTATCTTGAAATCCTTATCGCGGGTAGCATAGTACAAATAATACTTCCCCTTAAAAGCAACTACCTCCGCATCAATAGCTCTGCCGCAATTCCAGTTACCTGTAGGACTAAAAACCGGATTTGTGGGGTTTCTTGTAAAGTTAATACCGTCATCGGACATTGCATGACATATTGCATCGGAATTTCCATTGCCATAGGTTTGATAAAACAAATTCACTTTCCCATCTATAACCAATGCACACGGAGCAGCAAATCCCTTTGACTCATATGCGGCCTCCGGATCAATATTTACTTCGCCAATTCTTGTCCAGTTAATTAAGTTTTGGCTTTCGGCAATACCAATACCCCATCCTTTGCTATTGCCATTCGGTTCCTTATAGCCTGGAACTGAATAATACATCAGGTACCGGTCTTTAAAACGAATTACGTAAGGGTCTTTGGCAAAAGGTCTGTTTAAGCGGGTGGTATCACCAAACATCATGGTTTGGCTCTGGGCCTTTAAATCGATGGTTAGAACAAGAAAAACAACTAATAAGTGAATGTATATCCTCATGCAATGAAGTGTATTAAATAAAGACATTTTTTACCGCCACAGGCACAATGGGCAGCGAAAGGAAAAGCCCTTCCCAGCTTGCATTCAAAAGCCCGTTCTTTTCTTCAAAATTTGGTCTTTCAGTTTTTTCGACCTTTTCCTGGGAGTTAACAACAAAGGTTAATGCCATCAAGGCTTTACTTAATTTTGTAAGATCTATCGCTTTCTCCTGTCCCGAATAAAAAACAAAATCCAACCATGAGTTAGTTCCATCGCCGCCCTTCACCCAATATCCGTCCATATCCTGAATTTCGGCTCTGAACAGATTTATTTCAAAGCTGAGACCATCCATCTGTAGATTTATAGCTCCGGAACCGGGTTGAGGCAAAACAACATTGTCAATGTTTGGAACATTTCCTAATTCGAATCGCAATCGCAGGTCCTTAGCAATAAAAGTCCCTTCTTTCAGCCTGTCGATTGTGATATGTTTATCGCCGCCGGTTGTAATAAAATTTATTCCTGCGAGCACTTTGTTTTCCCTTTGATCGCTGAAAAAAGTTGCTGAGCTGAAATCGTAATTGTCATGCAAAAACCTTATCTGCAGATATTTTGGCATTTGTGGTGTTCCCCAGTATAAAAGAAAAGGTCTGCGCTGGTTCCATAAACTCGAACGGTTTGCTGTCGACAAAGCATACTGGCTGGTCATGTAAGAAGTGCCCCTGGTCTGAGGTTCATCTTTTTCAAATATATCCTTTTCGGTGCGAGGGTACACAGGATTGAGAAAATAAGGCATCAAATGCGCGGGAATTGTATGCTTAATCTTCACATCGGGGCGCTTTTCTTCCAAACCAGTAATAATTTTTCCACCAGATGCTTCCTTAAGAATGGCGTAAAATGATGGCCGAACAAGGGTGCTGTAGGAGCGGCTGTGCGGACCCGTCCACTGAGCTGTTGGCTTGTGATAATGCCGGGCAATCATCTCCCATCCGATGGAATAAAGGGAATCGACCTGTTTTTTGGCCGACGGCTCCTTAATATGCAATTTCATGCGATAAAGCTCATCGAGAGCCACTATTGTATATGTCGGACTGTTGTATTCGGAAAAACCTCCCTTCTCAATTGTATAATCGAAGAAGGTTTGCAGCCTTTTTCGTGCATAGGACTGCATTTCGGGCAAATTAAAGAGATGCGAAACCATGTAAGTAACATAAGTACCCATTATGGCAATGTTGGTATAACCCGGGCCCATGTTTCTTTTCTCGATTGATTTTGCCGCAAGGATAAGTGCATTTTTAATACGCGGCTTTAAATAAGCAGGGATCTCCTTATTGTGTCCCATCCATACATCGAGCAGACTAACAGCATTGAAGTCGGCCCAGTTAAAATCAATAGGCGATTTTTTTGTTGCCAATGGCTCTTCAAGATAGTAGGGCCACACACCGCACGATTTAGATGCTGTGTCCTGATCCTGCAGGCTGATGGTTTTATCAATTACATCGAAAGCCCGCTGCCGGTATTGTTTATCACCTAAGTCTAATAACATAACGGCATAAGTGAACGAAGATCTGACATGATGAAATTCGCCCGCAACAGCATCGGTATGATAATTATATCCGTTTAAAGTGTAGGTTAGCATTTTATAGGCTGAGTCGTACTTAGGATGCATCGGCTTTAACGATTCCTGAAGTATACTTTTTTCTTCATTGCTTAACTTTACAGGCTTATAACTAATCTGCCCAAAAAGGTAAGCAGACGAAAAAGACAGGAGGAATGTAAGAAAGTAAAAGAGGTTAAAAAGATAACCCTCTCACAAGAGCTATCGACAGAAGATTAATTTTTTTTACCCATAAAAAAAATGTAATAACCCAAGATAAAAAGGCAAATCCCCTCAAAAAGAGAAAACTTCAAT
>JAJYAG010000060.1 GCA_021779665.1 Bacteroidota bacterium
CAATGAAGGACAAATTTTTCGGCATCATTGCACACGACCTGAGAAATCCTTTTTCAATTTTATTGGGATCGTCGGAATTACTGATGAACTATATAGATAGCATGAGTATTGCCGATATTAAAAAAATAGGTCATTCGGTTTATAACTCTGCCAAAGCAGGGTTTATGCTGCTCGAGAACTTGCTGGAATGGTCACGTACTCAGACCGGTAATATCAAATATAACCCTCAGTTTGTGAATGTCAAAGAACTGATCGATTTTAATATTTCAGGAGTCCGGGTTTATTTCGAAAACAAAAATATAGACTTAATCACCGGAAGGATAGATGATATTGAAATCCGGGCGGATCAGAATATGATTAACACAATTCTACGAAACCTACTTAACAATGCTGTGAAGTTTACCCATGCTAACGGTAAGATAATTGTTTCGGCGTTTAAGCAAAACAACAATATTATGTTTTCGGTAAAGGATAACGGTGTTGGTATATCCGAAGCTAATGTTGCAAAATTATTCCGTATTGATTCGCATTTTTCGAATACGGGAACGGCCATGGAAAGGGGAACCGGTTTAGGATTGCTGCTCTGTAAGGAGTTTATCGAAAAACATGGCGGACGAATCTGGGTCGACAGCAAGGAAGGAATGGGCAGTGAATTCAAATTTACAATTCCGCTTAGCTTAATTGGTGAGGATATAACAGTCGTCACCGGAATTTCAGCCTCGGTACACTAACCTTAATCACTTTCGGGCGACTTGTTGCTTAGGGTGAAAAAGAAGCTGGTACCTTCATTTTCTTTCGATTCCACCCATATGTTACCATCGTGCCATTCAACAATTTTTTTGCAAACCGATAATCCTATTCCTGTTCCGGGATATCTGGTTTGTAGCTCTATTCTTTGAAATATTAAAAAAATTCTTTCGTAATATTCAGGAGCAATGCCAATTCCATTATCCTTAACTTCGAATAAATCAACCTTATCCTGTTTTTTACATGATATATGAATTCTGGGAGGTTCATTTTCCTTCCTGAACTTAATGGCATTGCTTAACAGATTTTGAAACAGCCGCATTATCTGTGTTTCCTCACAATAAAGAACCGGCAACGGATCGAAACTTATTTCCGCTCCATTTTCTTCAATTAAAGGTTTAAGGTTGTTAATTGCCTCCTTAAGAATATCGGTGGTGTCTTTTTTTTCGAACTTTTTGGCCCTGGTTGATATTCTTGAATAAGTGAGTAAATCGTGGATTAATGCCTGCATTTTTTTGGCTCCGTTAACGGCAAACTGTATGTATTCGCGGGCATTGTCGTCCAATTGCCCGCTGTACTTTTTATCCAATAATTGCGTAAACATGGCTACCATCCGAAGCGGTTCCTGCAGGTCGTGTGAAGCAACGTAGGCAAATTGTTCAAGATCCCTGTTCGATTGTTCCAACCTTTTATTAGAGTGAAGGAGTTCCTGGTTGATTCTGGACAGTTGCTCTGCTTGCATTTGCTCTTTCTTACGGAGAAAATAAAGATCGAGGAACACTTTTACCTTTGCCAGCAGAAATTCTTCGTTGAAAGGGAAAAAAATGTAATCCACGGCTCCCAGAGAGTACCCTTTGGATGCATTGTATTCGCCAACATTGTATGCGGTTATAAATATTATGGGTACAGTACTCGTTTTGGTTCTTTCCCTGATGA
Organism: Bacteroidota bacterium; assembly: GCA_021779665.1. Classification (GTDB taxonomy): domain Bacteria; phylum Bacteroidota; class Bacteroidia; order Bacteroidales; family JAAUTT01; genus JAAUTT01. The sequence continues at coordinate 1,684 of JAJYAG010000060.1, forward strand.
GTTTTGCCGTTTCAAAACCGTCCATAACAGGCATACGGACATCGAGCAATATAACTGCAATTTCATATTTCAATAAAGCTCTTAATCCATCTTCGCCCGAGCTGCATTTAATAATGTTCTGGTTCAGTGTTTTTAACAGAACTTCCAGTAAATTCAATTTGTTTGGATCGTCGTCGATAATTAAAATGTTAGCCTTCATTATTCTTTAATTGAACATGAAAATTAATGTTTTTTTATAAAGCTTTATCATTTGTTTTTAGGTGTTAATAATGGCTTCTAAATTATCGGTATAACCAGACTCTCATGAGCGAAAGCAGTTGTTTTGCATCAACCGGTTTGGTAATATAATCGGAAGCTCCTGCTTCGAGACATTTAAATCGGTCGTCTTTCATAGCTTTTGCAGTTACAGCTATTATCGGAACCTTGTTGTATGCCTTCATATTTCTTATGGCGCGGGCGGTCTCGTAACCATCCATTTCAGGCATCATAATATCAAGTAAAATAATATCGATATCGGGTGTTTTTTTAAGAATGTCCAGGGCATTCTTCCCGTTTTCAGCATTTGTAACCAGCAGTTCATGTTTTTCGAGAAGTCCGGTCAGGGCAAAAATGTTCCGGATGTCGTCGTCCACAATTAGTACCTTTTTGCCTGCCAGGGTATAGTCGCTTTGATAAAGCCGCTCAAGGATTTTTCGCTTATCCTCCGGAAGATTATCAATTGGCCGGTGCAGAAACAGTGTGGTTTCGTCCAGGATTCTTTCCACTGACTGAGTGCTTTTTGCAATGATACGGTTGGTATATTTATTCAGCAGCTCGTTTTCGTCTTTATTCAAATCCTTGGCCGTGTGAATTATTACAGGTGTGAATTTAGACATAGGAGTGGATGAAAGTTGATCGAGAAAGCTGAAACCACTCATGCCCGGTAATTTGATGTCGAGGAGGAGGCAGTCGTATTTTTGTTTCTTCATGAGTTTAAGTGCAGTTTCTGCTGAATCGGCCTCGGATATGATTACGTCCCTGTGGGCAATTAGTTTTTTGATTTCAGTGCGTTCCTCCTTGCTGTCTTCAATAATTAACAGGCGTTTTTGCCGGCTTGTATATTCCCTGATATTTTCAAAGACTTCCATAAGTTTTTCTTCGGTAACAGGTTTTGTTAAACAGCCAAAAGCACCCGACTGCAAAGCATTTATCCGGCTTTCTTCGCCGCTGATAAGTAAAATTGGTATATGCCGGGTTTCAGGATTTAGTTTTAAACGTGCCAGAATGGTAAGGCCGTCCATATCGGGTAAATTAATATCAATGGTAATGGCCAGCGGCTTATATTTATTGATCAGAAGGGGAACCGCATCGCCATTATTACAAATAATGCCCTTAAATTTCTTTTTATGGGCTACTTGTAGTAAAATGTCGGCAAAGGTGTTATCGTCTTCCACAATCAGAATCACTTTATCGTCCTTATGGATTGTAAATCTGTCATCTCTTATAATATCCACCCTTTCGTGAAACTCCGACCGGAATTTTGCAGCGCTTATGGGTTGTGAATCTTCCAGTCCGGTGAATATTTTTTCCGAAATAAAAGTTTGTGAGTTATAGGGCTTTATGTCGATGTCGGTGAATTTTTGAGGGATAAGCAGTGTGAAAGTACTACCCTCGCCTTGAGCGCTTGAAAGTTTGATTTCGCCACGGAGTAAACGTGCTATCTCGCGACTTATGGAGAGCCCCAGACCTGTGCCGCCATATTTTCTGCTGGTACTTCCATCGGCCTGCTGAAAAGCTTCAAAAATTATCTGCTGCTTTTCTTTCGGAATTCCAATACCTGTGTCCGAAACTTCAAATCCAACCACCAGATCTGCTGTGTTTAGTATTATATTTTCATCGTTCCATCCACTATTTGCCTTATAGATTTTAAGCTTTACATTTCCTTTAAAGGTAAATTTAAAAGCATTGGACAACAGGTTTTTAAGAACCTGATGCAGCCTCTTATTATCCGACTGGATTGCCTGTGGTAATTCAGGATCTATGTGAATGCTGAATTTCAGTTTCTTGGCTGCTGCAATTTCCCGGAAGGTTTGTTCCATTTGCAGTTTCAGGGTTGTCAGCTCAATGGTTTCGAGATTAATGGTAGCGGTTCCCGATTCAATTTTAGAAAGATCGAGAATATCATTAATAAGATTCAGAAGGTCGTTTCCGGCATTATGAATGATAGACGCTGATTCCAGCTGCTTGGATGTAAGGTTTTTTTCCGAATTTTCAACAAACTGATTTGAAAGAAGTAAAAGACTGTTTAAAGGTGTTCTTAGCTCGTGCGACATGTTTGCAAGGAACTCTGATTTGTATTTTGAAGTTATGGCTAACTGGGTGGCTTTTTCTTCCAGCTCCGATTTTGCTTTTTCAACCTCAGTATTTTTCTTTTCCACTTCCGATTTTTGCTCCGTCAACATTTTTGCCTTTTCTTCAAGCTCCTCGTTTGTCCGTTGTAATTCTTTCTGCTGAATGGAGAGTTCGCTGGTAAGGGATTGCGACTGCTTCAGCAGAGCCTCTGTCCGGCTGCCTGCTTCTATTGCATTTATTACAATCCCAAGGTTGTCTACAAGCTGTTCCAGAAACATCTGATAAGTAACGTTAAATTCGGAAAACGAAGCGAGTTCTATTACGGCTTTCACTGTTCCTTCAAAGATAATGGGCAGTATGATAATGTTTAAAGGAGAAGCTTCTCCTAACCCCGACGATATTTTAATATAGTTACCGGGTACATTGGTAATAAGTAAGCGCTTCTTTTCAATTGCACATTGCCCTATCAGGCCTTCGCCAAAGGAATAAACTTTCGAGATATGCCGGCGTTCCATATAGCCATAAGATGAAAATAATTTTAGCTTCGAGGTTTTCTCCTTGTTTATTTCTTCAGTTTCCACTATGTAAAACAATCCATGCTGGGCATCAACCAAAGGAGCGAGTTCCGAAAGCATCATTTGTGCAACATTCATCATGTCGCGCTGCCCCTGTAGCATACCGGTAAACTTGGCAATGTTTGTCTTGAGCCAGTTTTGCTCTGTATTGCGTTTGGTTGTTTCGGCAAGGTTTCGGATCATTTCATTGATTGTGTTTCTTAGGATTTTTACCTCTCCTTTGGCTTCTACCTTTACTTCGCGTGTTAAGTCGCCCTGGATAACTGCAGTGGAAACTTCTGCAATGGCTCGTACCTGAGTTGTTAAATTGGCAGCAAGCATATTCACGTTTTCCACCAGATTTTTCCAGGCTCCGGCAGCCCCGGGTACGTTGGCCTGGCCTCCTAAACGACCTTCCACACCTACTTCGCGTGCAACCCCGATTACCTGATCGGAGAACGTAGCCAAAGTGTCGCTCATACTGTTGATAGTATCAGCAAGTTCAGCAATTTCACCTTTTGCCTGAACGGTGAGTTTTTGTTTTAAATCCCCGTTGGCTACTGCGGTTACTACTTTGGCGATACCTCTTACCTGGTCGGTGAGGTTGTTTGCCATAATATTTACGTTATCGGTAAGATTTTTCCAGGTGCCGCCAACACCTTTCACAACTGATTGCCCGCCAAGCTTACCTTCGGTACCAACCTCCTTGGCCACACGGGTTACTTCTGCCGCAAAGGAGTTTAGTTGATCCACCATGGTATTGATAGTGTTTTTAAGCTCGAGAATTTCGCCGCGGGCATCTACGGTGATTGTTTTGGATAAATCGCCATTGGCAACAGCGGTTGTTACACTGGCAATATTACGTACCTGGTTGGTAAGGTTTGTTGCCATTATGTTTACATTATCGGTGAGGTCCTTCCAGATCCCGGCCACACCTTTAACATCAGCCTGGCCTCCCAAACGCCCTTCTGAACCTACCTCACGGGCTACACGGGTAACCTCTGAAGCAAAACCATTCAGCTGGTCAACCATGATGTTTACCGTGTCTTTCAATTCCTGGATTTCACCTTTTGCATCAATGGTGATCTTGCGGCGTAAATCTCCATTGGCAACAGCCGTTGTAACCAGCGCAATGTTACGTACCTGCTGGGTAAGGTTGTTCGCCATCATATTCACGTTATCGGTAAGGTTCTTCCATATTCCCGAAACGTCTTTCACATCAGCCTGACCACCAAGTTTACCATCACTACCTACTTCGCGTGCTACACGGGTTACTTCGGCAGCAAAAGAGTTAAGGCGGTCTACCATGGTGTTAATCGTATTTTTCAGTTCCAGAATTTCACCCTGAGCATCTACGGTAATTTTTTGGGTTAAGTCGCCCGAGGCTACCGAAGTGGTTACGGCTGCAATGTTACGAACCTGGTTGGTAAGGTTCGAAGCCATAAAGTTTACGTTATCTGTCAGATCTTTCCATACGCCGGCAACACCCTTTACATCAGCCTGTCCACCCAGTTTGCCGTCTACACCTACTTCGCGCGATACACGAGTAACTTCCGCAGCAAAGGAGTTCAACTGGTCTACCATGGTGTTAACTGTATTTTTCAACTCCAGAATCTCTCCTTTCACATCCACGGTAATCTTTTTGGTAAGGTCGCCGGTTGCTACCGCCGTCGTTACCAAGGCAATATTTCGCACCTGATTGGTGAGGTTTCCTGCTAACAGGTTCACACTGTCGGTTAAGTCTTTCCAGGTTCCTGAAACGCCTTTAACATCGGCCTGCCCGCCCAAAATACCATCCGACCCTACCTCTTTCGAAACACGGGTTACTTCCGATGCAAAAGAGCTAAGCTGGTCCACCATGATGTTGATTGTATCTTTCAGTTCGAGAATTTCACCTTTGGCGTCTACGGTAATTTTCTTTTTTAAATCACCGTTAGCCACCGAAGTCGTTACCAGGGCTATGTTACGCACCTGATTTGTGAGGTTCCCCGCAAGCATGTTTACACTATCAGTGAGGTCCTTCCAGGTTCCCGAAACGCCTTTCACGTCAGCCTGTCCTCCCAGTTTACCTTCATCGCCTACTTCGCGGGACACGCGTGTTACTTCCGAGGCAAAGGAATTGAGCTGGTCTACCATGGTATTGATGGTTTCTTTCAGCTCGAGAATTTCACCTTTAGCATCGGCGGTGATCTTTTTGGTTAAGTCGCCCGACGCTACCGCTGTAGTAACCTGCGAAATGTTACGAACCTGGTTGGTGAGGTTGTTCGCCATGGAGTTTACATTCTCGGTAAGTTCACGCCATATGCCCGATACATCCTTTACAACAGCCTGGCCCCCGAGCTTTCCGTCCGAACCTACTTCTTTCGATACACGGGTAACTTCTGATGCGAAAGAGCTAAGCTGGTCCACCATGGTGTTGATGGTTACTTTTAATTCCAGAATTTCGCCAAAAGCATCTACGGTAATTTTTTTCGCCAGGTCGCCTTTGGCAACAGCTGTAGTAACCGCCGCAATATTACGCACCTGCGTGGTGAGGTTACTGGCCATAGAGTTTACGTTGTCCGTAAGATCCTTCCAAACACCACCAACTCCCGAAACAATGGCCTGACCGCCAAGTTTACCATCGGTACCTACTTCTTTGGCTACACGGGTAACTTCCGAAGCAAACGAACGGAGTTGCTCCACCATTGTATTGATAACCTCTTTGAGCTGTAAAAATTCGCCCCGCACATCCACGGTGATTTTTTTGGACAAGTCGCCTCCGGCCACAGCAACCGTAACATCGACAATATTGCGTACCTGAGCAGTAAGGTTGTTTGTCATCAGGTTAACCGAGTCGGTGAGCTCTTTCCAGCGCCCGTGCATCTCGATGGATCTGGCGTTTCCTCCAAGTTTTCCTTCGTTACCCATTTCGCGGACTACATTGTAAACCTCGTTCGAAAAGTGATTCAGTTGAGCCACCATGGCATTTACAATTTTCGCCGAACGCAGAAAGTCGCCTTTAAGCTGAAAACCTCCCGGCTCAATATCTATGGTCTGGGTTAAGTCGCCACGACTTACTGCCGATACAACCCTTGTAATTTCGGTAATCGGGGAGGAGAGGCCATCGATAATCGCATTTATATTTTCGGTAGTTTTATCCCATACATGCATGTTCAGGCCCGGGTGAAGACGCTGTTTTATGCTGCCGTTTTGATTGATTGCCACAGCTAGCTCTTCTATGGATTTACCTAGTATTTCGTTGTTCTGAATTACCTGATTTAAGGTATCGGCAACTTTTCCTGCAATACCTGTAAGGTTATTAGGCATCCGGACAGATGTATCGCCATTTTTCAGAGCGGTTAAAACATCCAGAAGCACGGAATTGTCAATTTGTTCTGTAACGTGTTGCATGTGTAAAAAGGATCTAGAGATTGAGTGTAATATTATCCGTTAGGTAAAAGTCTAAACCATATCAATAGTTAATTGTGTTTCTGACGAATCTGATAGTGAGATTTTATAAAATAAACCCTCAGGTTAGAAGAATGTTTTTGAAAACTTGAAATTGAAGGACAGGGAAACCTTAGAAACATTTATGTGGAGATCGGTTAAAACAGGTTTAATTGTTTTTATACTTCGCTTTGTTTTTTGAATAAAAAGGGGTTATTTTACACTTATTATTATCATGAATTCGGTGCTAACATCAGATTCGTTTACTAACTATAATGATCATGAAAACACAACAAAAGCAAGTCTTTCTTTTTTTAACATTGCTGTTTCTGTCGCAAATACTCGTCAGAGCCCAGGTTTCTTTTGGGAAACCCGAAAAGATCAACGAGCAATGGGAGTTTTACCTGGGCGAAAATCCCGGTGAAAAAACCAAATGGCGGATGATAAATCTGCCACACGACTGGAGCGTTGAAGGTGTACTTAACCCGTCGTTAGCTGCCTGCACAGGATTTCTTCCGGGAGGAATTGCATGGTATCGTAAAAATATAAATATACCATCAGCCAGAAAGGGAGAAAAAATTTATATCTGCTTTGAAGGAATTCAGAACAGGAGCGAAGTTTTTATCAATGGAAAGCTTTTGGGTAAAAGACCCAGCGGGTATGTCTCCTTTATGTACGACCTCACGCCTTTTATCAGTTACGATAAGGAGAATCAGATTACAGTAAAGGTGGATCATTCGTTGTATGCCGATTCCAGGTGGTATAACGGTTCCGGAATTTACCGGAATGTTTGGCTGGTATACGCCAATCCTGTTCACATTTCCCAATGGGGTGTATTTTGCTACCCAAAATCGGTTACTGATAAACGGGCAGAGATGAACGTGGAATGTGAGCTTGAAAACAATTCTGCTAATTCCGTTGCCTTAACTGTGCAAAACCGTCTTCTGGATGCATCGGGAAAAGTTGTTTCAACCGGTTCGGCAAAGGTAAAACTCAATGCCGGCGAAAAATTGAAAAACAATATGACCTTAGCGGTTAACAATCCTTCGTTATGGAATTTAAAGATGCCATATTTATATTCGTTAAAGACAACTATTACAGAGTCAGGTAAAGTTGTTGACGAAGCCACTATCAAAACCGGAATTCGTCAGTTTTCTTTCAGCCCCGACAAAGGTTTTGCTTTGAACGGCGAGAATATGAAAATGAAAGGTTTGTGTTTACACCACGATGCCGGAGTGCTTGGGGCTGCTGTTCCGCGCGAAGTATGGGAACGCCGGTTAAAGGCTCTTAAATCTCTCGGATGCAATGCTGTCCGGATGACACACAATCTCCATAATCCCGATGTTTACGAATTGTGCGACGAACTGGGATTACTCGTGATGAACGAAGTTTTCGACGAGTGGGAATTTCCCAAACGGAAATGGATCAAAGGCTGGAATGCCGGAGAACCCGGATTTCAGGGAACTTACGATTTTTTTGAAGAATGGGGCCCGACTGATTTGGCCGATGGTGTGCGCCGCGACCGGAATCATCCCAGTATTTTTGCATGGAGTATTGGTAATGAAGTGGATTATCCAAACGATCCTTATTCGCATCCTGTGCTGGATGGTACAAGTATAAGTCAGCCCATGTTCGGGGGTTATCAAACCAAGCAACCTCCGGCAGAGCGTTTGGGAATGATAGCCAAAAAACTTGCGGGAGTTGTTAAGAAATACGATCCGTATCGACCGGTTACTGCAGGGTTAGCTGGAGTGGTAATGTCGAACCAGACCGAATATCCCTTTGTTCTTGACATTGCCGGTTACAATTACACCGAAAACAGATACGATGAGGATCATAAAACTTATCCCCAACGGGTAATTTATGGCAGCGAAAACCGGCACGATATGGCTGCATGGAAGGCTGTAAGAGATAAAGAGCATATTTTTGGCCAGTTTTTATGGACAGGGATCGATTATCTTGGAGAATCAGGCGGATGGCCCGCACGTGGTTTTTATTCGGGATTGCTCGACTTTGCCGGATTTATGAAACCAAGGGGCTATTTCCGTAAAGCACTCTGGACTGCAGAACCAACAATTTACCTGGGAACTTACATAAACAGGCGGACTCAGGCGCCGCCTTCCATGGATGCCTGGCCAATCTGGAATTACGAAGATGGACAGCAAATCAGGGTTGTTTGCTATACCAATGCAAAAAAGGCGCAGTTATTCCTCAATAACCAGGCTGTGGGCGATATCAAAGATTATGATGACAATACAGGTATGTTATTTTGGGATATTCCTTTTAAACCTGGAGTTTTAACCGTAAAAGGTTACGATAATAATAACCAGGTTATCTGCGAAAATACCCTAAAGACTTCAAAGCAGCCATCTGTAATTCAACTACAGGTTTATAAACCTGAGATAAGCAAAAACAGGGGTGTTGCCCAGGTGGAAATCTCCCTTTTGGATGAAGACGGTGTGCCTGCTATACTGGCTGATAATCTGCTGACTTGTTTGGTTGACGGCCCTGGTAAACTTCTGGGATTGGAAGCCGGCGATAACAACGATACGGGGAATTACCAGGATAATATTCAGCGTGTTTATCACGGGCGAATGATAGCCTACATAGAAGCTACAGGCGAAGGTGAAATAAAGGTGAGTTTTTCTTCTCCATGGCTGAAAACGAAGTCAGTAAACATCATGGCAGAATAGCTTCCCGCAACCGTTTTGTTGAATATCTGAACAATGAGAAATTTGTAGTTGCTATCATAAGCTTGTCCCTTATAATGGATGCATTTTGATATTAAATGCAAGAAAGAACAAAAGCCCGAATTGTTTGTAATATTGGGAAAACTCAAAATGAAAGCTTTAACCTTCTCTTCTTTCGGAAGTTCTGATGTTCTCGAATACCTGGATGTTGCAGATCCTGTTTTACAGAAAAACGATGTTTTGGTTGAAATACGGGCTTTAGGATTAAATTATGCCGATTTGATGCGGAGAAAAGGCGAATACCCGATGAGGGGAGTTGCTCCTTTTATCAATGGATTTGAAGGTGCTGGAGTTGTAAAGAACTCCAACGGTCATGCCGGATTTAAAAATGGCGACAGAGTTGCATTTGCAGACATTCCTTTTGCAAACGCCGAATTGGTTGCCGTTCCTTTTGATAATTTAGTTCCATTACCCGGTGAAATTAGCTTTGAAACTGCTGCATCGGTCATGTTACAAGGCCTAACGGCTCAATTTTTAACTGCCGACAGCCATAAAGTCAAAAAGGGAGAAATAGTGCTTGTGCATGCCGCAGCCGGAGGTGTGGGGCAGATGCTTATACAGGTGTGTAAGTTATCAGGTGCTAAAGTTATTGGCCTTACTTCATCGGAAAGCAAGAAGCTAATTGCGCTTGCTGTTGGAGCAGATGTAGCGTTTTTGTACGATCAGGATTGGAAAACAAAAGTTTTGGAACTTTTTCCTGATGGGGTAGATGTTGTTTACGAAAGTATTGGAACTACCATGGAGTGGAGTCTGGCGGTAACCAAAGTATTAGGCCAGGTTGTTTTCTTTGGCATGGCGGGCGGTAAATTAGAGCTGGGAAATCCGTTATGGATTATTGCAAATTCCAAAACCATTACAGGCGCCGACTTATGGAATTATCTTGTATCCAGAGAGGAACGGTTAAAAAGAGCAAACGTAATATTTAACTGGATTATTAGTGGAAAAATAAAAGTTTTACCACCAACTGTTTTTAAATTGTCAGAAGGTAAAAAGGCACACGATTTTATGGAAGGAAGACAAAGCACCGGAAAAGTATTGATGGTGCCGGATATGGAAGATAGAAAAACTGAGGATTGATGAAAGCCCTCAATTTCATTAAAAAATTAATTGAGGGTAAAGATTGTGGAGCTGGCGGGAGTCGAACCCGCGTCCAAACAAGAAACACGAATGCTTTCTACATGTTTATCCGATAATTGGTTTTCGAAGTCAGCCTGGCCGTCGGCAGCCGAACTAACCCTTAGTCCTTTTAGTTTCGCCCGGGAATCAGGACTCTCCCCGAACTAGTCTATACTCACGAGTACCACTGAACCGGAAAGCGTAAGACAGGCTCGCCGAGTGATATCTTGTCCCAAGCTCTAAGCGAGGGATTAAGCATAATCTACTTTATTCGATTAAGCAGCAAGAGCGTAATTATTTTCGCCTTTTATTGTTTGTATCCCCAGATTAACGAGCGGTTGACACGTGGCTCGACATGCTTACATTCCCATTTGCCTTGCTGTCAAAACCAAACAGCCCCAAATATTAGAAATGCAGGCTGCAAATGTACAAAAAGTATTCCACAAAGCTTGCGAAGGTTCAGGTCCGTTACAAAAAAATATTCCTATAATTTCTGAACGTTCACTTTTTAATTTATTTTTGACAATACGATTCGCTATTAAGATTTTTTAAATAGATACAAATTTTAATTCTTTACTGATGCCAACAGCCTTTTACCAATCCCGAAAGAGTATTCTTTCCTTTGTAATGCTGATATTTTTTTTCATTCAGATGAATGGCCAGACAAACTGGCAACAACAAGCCGATTATAAGATAGATGTAAGGCTGGATGATCAGCATCATGAACTTCATGGGTTAGCAACTATTGAGTATACAAACAATTCACCTCACGAGCTTGGTTTCATTTGGTTTCACTTATGGCCCAATGCTTATAGCAATAATGAAACAGCGCTGGCACAACAAAAACTTAAGAATAACCATTCCCAAAAGCTGTTTCAGGATCCGGCCAAAAGAGGTTACATGGACTCCCTGGCTTTTACCGTGGATGGTGTACCTGTTAAAACTGAACCTCATCCGCAGCACAATGATATTTGTAAACTGCTGCTCAATAAGCCGCTTGCAAGTGGAGCAAAAATTACAATTACAACTCCTTTCAGGGTTAAAATTCCCGGTGGCGGTATTTCACGTATGGGTCATATGGGCCAATCGTACCAAATAACACAATGGTATCCCAAACCTGCAGTTTACGATACTAAAGGCTGGCACCCCATTCCTTACCTGGATCAGGGGGAGTTTTATTCCGAGTTTGGTAGTTTTGATGTATCCATTACCTTACCACGCAATTATAAAGTGGCGGCTACCGGCGAATTGCAAACCGGGTCGGAAATTGACTGGCTAAATCGTTTGGCCGACAAAGATGCACAGTTGGATAGCTTTCCGAAATATGAACCACGGGTTAACTCCGATTCAGTTTTTAAAACCATCCGTTACACCGAAACTCAGGTGCACGATTTTGCATGGTTTGCCGATAAGAATTTTCATGTTCTGAAAGGTGAAGTAAAACTTCCTCATAGCGGCAAAAGCGTTACCACATGGTCTTTCTTTCCCGGTCATGCAGCTAAGTTCTGGAAAAAGGCGCCATTGTACATTCACGATGCGGTATATAATTATTCCCTTTGGCTGGGCGACTATCCCTATAAAAACTGCACCGCGCTTGAAGGTCCGCTTGGAGCCGGTGGAGGGATGGAATATCCGGGAATTACCATTGTGAGTTCCGGTGGTTCGGATATAACCCTCGATATGGTAATTACCCACGAGGTTGGTCATAACTGGTTGTATGGTATTCTGGGCTTTAACGAAAGGGATTATCCCTACCTTGACGAGGGCCTCAATACTTTTTACGAAATGAGGTACATGGATTTGAAGTATCCGCAGAAGTTGCTGGGTGAACGTGTTGGCTTTCCTCCTTTTATTGCTAAGCTGACAGGTATGGATCAGTTGAATGGTTCTGATTATTACTCGGTTATGTACAAGACACCTGCATCATATCGGACTGACCAGCCCATGAATCTTACCTCTGCCGATTACTCCTTCACCAATTACGGGGTAATAGTGTACATGAAATCAGGTCTCTGTTTCAATTACCTGAAGAGCTATCTTGGCGAGGCCGAATTTGACCGGATTATGAAGCTTTTCTACGAGAAATGGAAATTCAAACACCCGCAACCCGAAGACTTCAGAAGTATATTCGAAGAAAATGCAACGAAAGATGTCGCCTGGTTGTTTAATGATGTGCTTCCAACTACCCACAAACTCGACTATAAACTTAAAAGGGTAAATAAAGGCCAGCTTCTTGTTAAAAATAAAGGCGGACTGGCAACTCCCCTGGTAATTAATGGGGTGACAAACGACCAGGTTTTATACGAAAAGTGGGTGCCAGGTTTTAAAGGCAGTAAATGGATTTCGCTTCCCGATACTGCAGTTGACCTGCTTGCCATCGACTATAAACAGAATACTCCTGAGTTGTACCGGTATAATAATTATCTGAAAACCGAAGGTCTGTTCCGAAAAGCAGAACCTTTAAAACTGAAGTTCTTTACCACGCTTAACGATTATAAATATTCTGCTATTCAATATCTGCCTGTAATAGGTTGGAACAGCGGTAATCAGATAATGGCCGGGGCTTTAATCCATAATGGGTTACTTATTAAAAAGCCTTTCGAGTACCAGCTTATGCCCATGTATGGATTTTATAAAAATAAATTTGCCGGAATGGGGAAAGTTACATTTAATTTCTTCCCAAATTTTGCTAATGTGCGAATCTTCTCCCTTAGTTTTTCGGGAATGCAGTTTGCTTACGACGAGTTTACCAATTTTAACAAACTAAAAGTCGAAGCCTGTGCTGTTTTTCATAACCGCGATTATCGTTTCTATCCAAAGCACACTTTGTCTGCAAATTTCATAAGAGCCACGGATCCTTTTGCTTTGATGATTCAATTGAACGAATATCGCCAGTTTTTCAACCTGAATTACACATACCAAAGGCCTGAAAAAATAAATCTTACCAATGTAAACTGGAATTTTAAAGGAAATAAGGATTTTGGCAGAACTTCCGTTGAGGCAATTTTCAATTTCAAGCCTTCATTTTTCAGATCACCATTTAAATTGCGCATGTTTACAGGAGGAATGCTTTATAACGATGCATTCGGGTTCGATAATCCGTTTATGGTTGGCGGCCGTAATGGCTTTTTCGACTATGAATATGAAGGAATTTTCCCCGGCAGGTTTGATGGGGGCGGAATCTGGTCGCATCAGTTTATGCCTGTGGAAGGAGCAATGGCTCTGCCTTATTTCAGCGCTACCAACTCCTTTATTTTTGCTATAGGTGGTGATTTTAAATTATGGTCGAAGAGCCTTTTTAATTTGGTTCGGTTATATTGCAATACCGCTTATTATACTTTTGATCTGGACAGCGAGTTTTTATATGAGGCTGGTATAAAGATAGGTCAACCGGGTTTCTTCGAAGTCTATTTTCCTTTGATCTACAAGAAAGAAGATTTCAATTATATGAATTATAGTGACCTTATCAGATTTAATCTGAACCTGAATGTGCTTTCTCCTTTTAATATCCTGGAACGCATTCCAAACATTTAACCAGAACCAAAACTTTAATCTTATGAAATTGCGTCGTATCCTTATTGTTATTGTTGCCGTTTCAGCTCTGGGGATATCGTTTGTATGGTTCTCCACAAGCAAGCCGGAGAATCGTATTTACGAAAAACCGGTAGCCGAAAAAATTGCTCTTGAAGGTTTTTCTAACCTTTGGCGAATAAGCGACAGCGTTTACCGATCGGAGCAGCCCGGAAAAAGGGAAATGAGAGGACTGGAGAAGTTTGGCATAAAAACCGTTCTTAATTTGCGGAATTACCATAGTGATAATGATGAAGCCAAAGGAACAGCTCTTGTTCTGGAACACTTAACCATGAACGCCGGCGAAATTAATGAGCAGGATATTCTGCTAACCATGAAAATTATCCGGACAGCAAAGAAGCCTGTTCTGATTCATTGTCTGCATGGCTCTGATCGCACCGGTTGCATGGTTGCTTCTTATCGCATCATCTTCCAGAACTGGTCAAAGGACGATGCCATAAAGGAGCTGCGGAATCCGGCTTTTGGATATCACGAGAAATGGTTTCCGAATATTATGGAAACACTGAAATCTTTAGATGTGATTAAATTCAGAAAGGAACTTAACTTAACTGAAAAGGATTTACATTTGGTATTCAATAAAATGCCAAATGAGCAGTAATTACACTATCTAAACCTCGATAAATGGCATCGCGCATTAAATTAAACAAAAGCACCTTCATTCGTTGGAAGATACATATCGACAGGTCGAGAATGTATCTTGGCTATATTCAGTTTTTTATGATTGGAATAGTATTCTTCAAGGCCTTTAAGGACAAACCCTTAGGAGCTTTAATTTTTAAATACGCGTTTATTACAATTCCTTTACTTTTTATAGCTTTTATCTTTCTGTCTATTCTTCTGGGTTATTTTGAATCGCGACTAGGGCTAAAAGAGGAAGAGCAAAGGAAGTTGACCAGTACAAATCCTTTGATGATGGAATTACTAAACGATGTGAAGGAAATTAAAAAGGAATTATCCAATCAAAGAGAAGCAAGAGATGCTGAAACTGGAATTTGATGCTTTTACAAAATAAATCGTTATGAAAAACTTATTCAGAATAATCCTTTTCCTATTTGCTATTATTCTTTCACCCGATCTTTATTCAAATTCACTGAAAGATACAACTTATAATATCAGGGTTTTGTGTTATAACATCCGTTTTGGAGAATTGGCATCTCTGGAACAGCTGGCCGATTTCATTAAAAGTCAGAATCCCGATGTAGTCGCCTTGCAGGAAGTGGATTATATGACTCACCGTTCGCTGGCTCCGCATCAGAACGGAAAGGATTTTATCACCGAACTTGGTTACCGTACCGGTATGTTTTGTGCTTATGGTAAAACTATTCCCTATTCAGGCGGATATTACGGAATTGGGATTCTCTCCAGGCATCCGCTGGCTGAGACAAAACGGATTTATTTACCGAGTCCGGAAGAACAAAGAGCTTTGCTTGTTGCAACGGTAGAATTGCCCGACAGCAATTTTTTCACTTTCGCTTGTACCCACCTCGATGTAACATCTTCAAAAGGACGACAGGAGCAGGTGAAAGCTATTAACAGTGCTCTGAAGAATAATCCATATCCGATGATTCTCGCCGGAGATTTTAATGCCCAACCCACATCCGCTGAAATTAAGGAAGGAATGTCACAATGGTTGCGTGCCTGCACTCCCGACTTTACAATTCCTGTAAAAGAGCCCAAATCGAAAATCGATTATATTTTTTATTACCCGCAAAGGAGCTGGAAAGTCTTTTCGGCAAAAACATACAGCGATGTGACTCTTTCGGATCATTTGCCCATAAGTGCGGAGCTGGAGTTGGTTCTGCAGAAAT
This sequence comes from Bacteroidota bacterium, assembly GCA_021779665.1. Taxonomy (GTDB): domain Bacteria; phylum Bacteroidota; class Bacteroidia; order Bacteroidales; family JAAUTT01; genus JAAUTT01. The sequence continues at coordinate 17,263 of JAJYAG010000060.1, forward strand.
GAAAGCCTGGACAACAAAAAACGGTTATAAGCTTATCCGCATCCTTGCAGGCCGAAGCAATGTTTTTCTGCTGTCCGGCGGCAATAAGAATATGCTGATTGATACTTCCGTTTCGCCCCTTTGGCGAAAACTTCAGAAACGGCTCATTAATCTTGGCGTTGATAAAATTGATTACCTTATCCTGACGCATGCTCACTTCGATCATGCTGCCAATGCCAGCCGGATTAAGAATAAATTCCACTCAGCTGTAATAATTCAAAAACTTGAAGCAACATATCTGGCGACAGGCGACAATATAATTCCCGATGGAACCAATCCCTTAACCCGGTTTATAATGAATGTGGGAAAAAGGTTTCAAAACAAGTTTAGATATGCTCCCTGCTTATATGATATTGTTGTTGACGATTTTCTGGATATGAAACAGTTCGGTATCAATGCAGGTTTAATGCATACTCCGGGACATACAGCGGGTTCCATGAGCCTGATTGTTGATGATGAAATAGCGCTGGTTGGCGATACTATGTTTGGAGTATTTCCGGATAGCGTATTCCCTCCATATGCCTTAAATCCTTATGAAATGGTTAAAAGCTGGGGAAAGCTGCTTGAGACGTCATGCACTCTGTTCCTGCCAGGTCATGGAAGCGGAAACAGCAGGGAGTTGGTGGAAAGGGACTATAAAAAGAGGAATAGGTCAAAATTAACCTAGGATCTTTGACATTACCTGTGGTTGTGTAAAATGGATTATTATTAATAACCCCCAACCCCCTTAAATAAGGGGGCAAAACAGCTTGGAACTACAAGTTATGTATAATTGTTAAATAGAATTATAAGCTTAAAAGGACGTGAAAGTTATAGCCCCTGTTCAAGGGGTTGGGGTTAATTTATTTTTTTTCGCTGGAGCTAATATATTGGCTTGTCGTTGGAGGAAAATGGCAAATAATAGAGCAGAGTATCTGCTGAAAGATCAATGGAGCCAATGATCTTAATTGTTGGCTTTAAAATTACTTTTAATTACTTTAAGAACCTGTGTTAAATTTTCGAGGACCTCCTTGTTTTCAAATCTTAAAACTTTAAATCCTAATGATTTTAGGTTATCATCTCTTTCAATATCTTTTTTAATGCCTTCAGTAGTAAAATGGTGATAGCCATCTAATTCGATGATCAATTTCTCTGAGGAACAATAAAAATCAGCAATGTAGTATCCAATACTGTGTTGTCTTCGGAATTTTCTGCCACAAAGTTTTTTATCTTTTAAAATTTCCCAAAGAACAAGTTCAGCTTCTGTCATATTTTTCCTAAGAAAGCTTCTCGTCTCTTTAAGATATTTCAGGTTGTATAATTTATTACTCACAGGTAAATAGTTATTTATGGACAAATTAATAAGTTATTTGATATTAAACAAACCTCAGCCCTTTAATAAGGGGGAAAACAGCCCGGAGTTACAAATTACGGTATGGGGAAATGACTAAGTTGTAATCAAAGTCCATAAGGATAGTGAAAGTTATAGCCCCTTTTCAAGGGGGAGATAGTTTATTTCTTATTTTTGGGTGAAGCTACAGCAAGTTTTGGTTATTAGCTCTTCTGAAGATCATCCTGTTTACTTAAGTGATGATCCTGATACCGTGAAACGGACCTGTTCATTAAATTAATAGTTCATCCTAAACCTAAATTCAATGATTGATTTTACAATATCAACCGATAAAAGTCTGCTCGATATCGAAACCATTCACGATTATCTGTCCAACAGATCTTACTGGGCTAAAGGCCGAAGCCTTGAAACAGTTAAACGTTCCATCGAAAATTGCTTGTGCTTTGGAGTTTACGGATGTTCGGGTAAATTAATTGGTTTCGCCCGGGTGTTGACTGATTATGCAGTGTTTGCCTATCTGATGGATGTCTTTATTCTCGAAGAGTATAGAAACCAGGGATTGGCAAAAGGATTAATGAAAAGCATCATGACCCATTCTGATCTTCAGGGGTTGCAACGCTTTATGCTTGCCACCAGCGACGCTCACAAACTTTACGAACAGTTTGGCTTCAGGGTAACTGCAATGCCGGAAAAGTTAATGGAAATCGTAAATAAACCCCGGTAACAGTTCTGGCGGGGCTTCCCTGAAAAGTTGTTTGCAAAAGGTAATTTAAATCACCTCTTAGCGGAAATATATTTCACCCAACACACATGTTTTGGTGACGAAAGTTTGAATAGTTTTGATAAAAATATTTTATCTAACAATTATGAAAACTTTAGCGTTAACATTAATGATTGCACTGGGATATACCCTTTCAGTTGTTGGGCAAAATTTCATTGGTATGAACCAGTCGAAGATTATAAAGAGCATGGGAGAACCCGATAAGGTTGGTACTAACTTTTATGTTTACACAGCCCTGGATGAATATGGTGAAAATATTTATTATTTCGACAAAGGCGGTAATTGCATATCTTTCGAAATAATCAGAAATAATTCACACCTGGAAGAATATCAGAAAATTCTGAGACGCGAGTTTAACGAAGCAAGTCAGAATAAATTTGTAAAGAAAACCAGGAAATTAAACTTTATTGCTGAACTTAAGCTTTTAGAAGGCTCCTTTCAGATTAAAATTCAGGATCCTGAGAATTTGGAAGCAAACAGCGGTCAAATGCTGGCTGGTGTCCGGATGAATTAAGTTAAAAACTGTTCGCCTTAATTGCCTTAATTGTGTTTGCCGGGTCGTACGACCTGAATATAAAGCTGCCTACTACAAAAACATTAACACCACATTCTATCAGTTGCGAAATATTACTATTGTCTATTCCTCCGTCAATCTCAATGTAAGGGTTAACTCCTTTTGAATCACATAAAGCTTTTAATTTGCGTACTTTTTCGAACATGTTGGTTATAAATTTCTGTCCTCCAAAACCGGGGTTTACGCTCATCAGTAGAATCATATCCACATATTCCACAATGTCTTCCAGAACATTCACGGGAGTGTGAGGATTGAGAACAACACCGGCTTTCATCCCTTTTTCCTTAATATAGCTTATGGTGCGGTTAAGATGAGGACAGGTTTCGTAGTGTACCGTTAGAATGTCAGCACCTGCCTCGTGAAAAGCGTCAATATATCTGTCGGGATTGGTAATCATCAGGTGAACGTCCAGCGGTTTTGTGGCGTATTGCTTAATTTGAGCAACAATAGGCATTCCAAACGAAATGTTGGGAACAAACACGCCGTCCATTATATCAAGGTGTATCCAATCGGCTTCACTATCATTAATCATAGCTATTTCCTGCGATAGTTTTCCAAAATTGGCATTAAGAACAGATACTGATAATTTATGACTCATCTTTTTTTCTGCAAAAATAATTCATTCAATAAATAAAAAACCGGACAGGAGCCCGGCTTTCTTAAAATTAACCTAAATAAGTCTTTAGTATTTTGCTTCTTGAGGTGTGTTTCAGTCGTTTAATGGCTTTTTCCTTTATTTGCCGCACACGTTCACGGGTAAGGTTAAATGCTTCCCCAATTTCTTCCAAAGTATGCGGGTGTTTACCGTTAAGACCAAAATAAAGCCGGATAATGCTGGCTTCTCTGTATGTAAGCGTTGAAAGCGCTCTTTCAATTTCCTTGCGGAGCGATTCGGTAATTAACCCTCTGTCGGGAGCAGGTGAATCGGGACTGAGGATTACATCGTACATGGTACCTTCTTCACCGGGGGTGAGCGGAGCATCCATACTAACGTGACGACCCGAACTGCGTATGGCTTCTTTAATATCGTCGGGAGCGACCTCAAGCGCAGTTGCTATTTCCGGAACCGAAGGCTCTCTTTCAAAACGTTGTTCCAGTTCGGCAAACGTTTTATTAATTTTATTGATAGATCCGATTTTATTGAGCGGCAGCCTTACAATGCGGGCCTGTTCAGCCAGGGCCTGGAGTATCGACTGTCGAATCCACCATACTGCATAAGAAATAAATTTAAAACCTCTGGTTTCGTCGAACCTCTGGGCAGCTTTTATGAGTCCGAGATTCCCTTCATTAATTAAGTCCGGAAGGCTTAATCCCTGATTCTGGTATTGTTTTGAAACGGATACAACAAAACGGAGGTTTGCCTTAATGAGCTTCTCCAGTGCAAGATTGTCTCCCTGTCTGATTCTCCTTGCCAGTTCAACCTCTTCCTCAGCCGATATAAGCTCCACCTTTCCAATTTCGTGCAGGTATTTGTCGAGTGAAGGCGTTTCCCTGTTTGTTACTTGTTTGATAATTTTTAGCTGCCTCATTGTCATCGGGTAATATTTAGGATTTGGGTCCTTATAAATAGTTAAAGTATATTAAAAAATTTATTTATGTTGTATTTATTTTTTTCTTAATTTTGGTTTCGTAGTTTAAACAATCCTAAAAAATAAATGTTTGATACGAAAGCATTGATTTATAGATTTGTTTAAGATCAATAAACTTTTCCAAGTTAATAAAAAAAATCACATTTTATTAAGTAACGAAAAAAAATCACGTTCATTTTGTGAATTCTTGGTATTTAATTAATATTGCATCGCATTTTCCAAATGTGGATAGTGGGGCCTAAGTTTTCTTCTGATATTTAATTTAATCCAAAAATATTTTTTTCACACTTAACATTTACCGAAATATAATTTAAAATTCTCTGAAATTTTTATGTACGATATCCTCGAATTGAATAAAAAGGTTCTCCCTGAATTGAGAGAGATTGCAAAGGAGTTAGAGATAAACAGGGTTGAATCGCTTAAAAAGCAGGAGTTGATTTACAAAATTCTGGATCAGCAAGCTTTAAAGAATTCACAGGAAAAGAAGGTGGAAAAATCTGAACCTGAGGAAGCTCAAACTAGAAGAGCCCGGATTGAGAAAAAATCCGAACCTTCTTCCGAACCTGAGAATCATGATTTAAAACGCAGAGGCAGGCCTAAGGGATTTACGCCTGCTCCCAAGCAGCTCGAAATGCCACTTCCCGAAAAAAGCATTGTGGATAGTGATGCTATTTCTACCGAAGAGCCGGAAGAAGATGAAAGAAATGATGACCCTATTGAAGCTGAAGATAAAAGTTCGACTCCTGCCGAAGAAGAGAGAGCGCCCGAACAGCAACGTCCTGTTCCGCCAACTCTTACTGCAGCCGAGCTTCGTCAAAAGGAACGCGAAGAAATGTTCCAGCGTCGTCAGCAACAATTTGAGCAAAGACAGCAGTTTGAAAGACCTCAGGAAAAACCTCAGTTTGAACGTAAGTTTGAAAAACCGATCGAATTTGAAGGTACAATTATAGCATCAGGCGTTCTGGAAATAATGCCCGACGGGTATGGTTTCATGCGTTCTGCCGATTATAATTACCTGAACTCTCCCGATGATATTTATGTATCGCAATCGCAGATTAAACTTTTTGGTCTGAAAACCGGCGATACCATTACCGGAACCATTCGCCCTCCGAAAGAAGGTGAAAAATATTTCCCGCTTATCAAAGTTGAAGAAATCAATGGTCGCAGCCCGGACTATATCCGCGACCGTGTTCCTTTCGACTTCCTCACTCCGTTGTTCCCGAACCAGAAGTTTAATCTGGTTGCCAAAGGCGAAAATGCAAACCTTTCAGTACGTATTGTCGATATGTTTGCTCCAATTGGGAAAGGTCAGCGTGGTTTGATCGTGGCACAGCCCAAAACCGGTAAAACGGTTCTGTTGAAAGACATAGCCAATGCCATCGCTAAAAATCATCCCGAAGTATATATGATTGTGCTTCTCATCGACGAACGTCCTGAGGAAGTAACCGATATGGCCCGCAGCGTAAATGCCGAAGTAATTGCATCAACATTCGACGAGCCGGCTGAACGCCATGTACGCGTTGCAAACATTGTGCTTGAAAAAGCCAAACGTTTGGTTGAATGTGGTCACGATGTGGTAATTCTGCTCGACTCTATCACTCGTTTGGCACGTGCATTTAACACTGTTGCTCCTGCATCGGGTAAGGTTCTTTCTGGTGGTGTGGATTCAAATGCCTTACAACGGCCCAAGAGGTTCTTTGGTGCTGCCCGTAATATTGAAAATGGCGGTTCACTTACAATTCTTGCCACAGCTCTTACCGAAACAGGTTCAAAAATGGACGATGTTATCTTTGAAGAGTTTAAAGGTACTGGTAATATGGAGCTTCAGCTCGATCGTAAGTTATCCAATAAACGTATATACCCTTCTGTGGACATCACCGCATCGAGCACACGTCGCGAAGACCTGCTGCTTGACAAGGATTTCCTCAGCAGAATCTGGATATTAAGAAGTTACTTAACTGACATGACCTCTATCGAAGCCATGGAGTTTATGCGCGACCGTTTGAACAAAACCCACACAAATGAAGAATTCTTAATTTCTATGAATAGCGAATAAGCTGACTGTTATTTAAATAACAACAAAACTATTCTTATTTGGACTCAAAATGAATAAGCAATAAATTAAATCAGGAAGCATTTTTTTGATTTAATTTAGCATTTCATTTTTGAATTCACACTCTCGATTTAAATATAGATTAAACAATGGCAAAAGAAAAAAAGTTTATTACATGCGATGGGAACTATGCAGCCGCTCATGTGGCGTATATGTTTAGTGAAGTGGCAGCAATCTACCCTATTACTCCATCCTCAACAATGGCAGAGTACGTAGATGAATGGTCTGCTAATGGGAGAAAAAATATTTTTGGTGAAACTGTTAAAGTAGTTGAGATGCAGTCGGAAGCCGGTGCTGCCGGTGCTGTTCACGGCTCTCTTCAATCAGGTGCCTTAACCACCACCTTTACTGCCTCACAAGGTTTATTACTCATGATCCCCAATATGTACAAAATGGCAGGGGAGTTATTGCCGGCTGTATTTCATGTATCAGCCCGCAGTTTAGCTGCTCAGGCCCTCTCGATTTTTGGCGATCATAGCGACGTAATGAGTACACGTCAAACCGGTTTTGCTATGCTGGCAACAGGTAGCGTTCAGGAAATTATGGATATTTCGGCTATTGCACATTTAGCTGCAATTAAGACCCGTGTTCCTTTTATGCATTTCTTCGACGGTTTCCGTACTTCTCACGAAATTCAAAAGGTTGAAGCTTCTGACATGGAAACTCTTAAAGGGCTCCTTGATACAGATGCACTTCAGGCTTTCCGCGATAAAGCATTAAATCCTGAGCACCCCGTAACCCGTGGTATGGCTCAGAACCCCGATATATACTTCCAGTCGCGCGAAGCGGCTAACAGTTTCTACAATAATCTTCCTGATGTTATTGAAGAATACATGCAGCAGCTGTCGAAAATCAGCGGAAGGGAATATCATCCATTCACCTATTACGGACCAGCCGATGCTGAAAACGTAATTGTTGCCATGGGTTCAATTACCGAAACCATCAAGGAAGTAATTGATCACCTCACTGCAAAGGGCGAAAAATTAGGATTAATCAGTGTTCATCTGTATCGTCCTTTCTCTGAAAAATATTTCATGAAGGTTTGTCCAAAATCAGTGAAGAGAATCACTGTATTGGATCGTACCAAGGAACCAGGCGCTAACGGCGAACCTCTTTACCTCGATGTGAAGGAATTATTCTATGGCAAAGCTAATGCTCCTGTAATTGTTGGCGGTCGCTACGGTTTAAGTTCGAAGGACACAACTCCTGCTCACATTTTGTCGCTGGTTGACAATATGAAGATGAACGAGCCTAAAAACCGCTTCACCCTTGGTATTGTTGACGACGTTACTTTTACCTCGTTACCGCTGTTACCCGAAGTGAACATCACTCCTAAAGGTACTTATCAGGCTAAATTTTATGGTTTAGGATCAGATGGTACCGTTGGTGCTAACAAAAACTCGATTAAAATCATTGGTGACAATACTGATAAATATTGCCAGGCTTATTTCGCTTACGACTCGAAAAAATCCGGAGGTATCACCATTTCGCACTTACGTTTTGGCGATGTTCCCATTCGTGCTCCGTACCTGGTAAATACACCCGACTTTGTTGCATGCCATGTTCCTGCATATCTTGAAAAATATGATATGTTAAAAGGTTTGGTTAAAGGTGGTATCTTCCTGTTGAACAGTCATAGAAATGCTGAAGAAACAAAGGCGCATCTTCCTAACAACGTAAAGGCATATCTTGCTAAAAACGATATTCAGTTCTATATCATCAATGGAACTGCAATTGCTGAAGAGATTGGTCTGGGTAATCGCACCAACACTATCATGCAGTCAGCTTTCTTCAAAATTTCAGAAGTTATTCCTTATGAAAAAGCTGTCGGAGAAATGAAAAAAGCCATTGTAAAAGACTTTGGCAAAAAAGGTGAAGAAGTTGTTAAGATGAACTACGCTGCCGTTGATCGCGGTGGTGATGTTGTAAAAGTTTCCGTTCCTGCTGAATGGGCTAATCTGGCTCCGGAAGGAGTTGTTATTCAGAATGGCAATGTTCCGGAATTTATCAGGAACGTTGTGTTCCCAATCAATAACCTTAAAGGCGATGATCTTCCTGTAAGTGCTTTCCGTGGTCGTGAAGACGGTACTTTCCCATGTGGTACTGCAGCTTTCGAAAAACGCGGTATTGCAGTGAATGTTCCTGAATGGCAATCGGAAAACTGTATTCAGTGTAACCAGTGTTCTTATGTTTGTCCCCATGCTGCAATTCGTCCGTTCCTTTTGAATGAAGAAGAACTGAAGAATGCTCCGGCTGACACAGCAACTCTTAAACCTATAGGTAAGGCGTTGGACGGATTACAATTCAAGATCCAGGTGAGTGTGCTCGACTGTACTGGTTGCGGAAACTGCGCCGATGTTTGTCCGGCTAAAACCAAGGCTTTGGTTATGAAGCCTCTGGAATCGCAAATGGTAGAAAGCGACCGCTGGAACTATTTTGCAAAGAATGTAACTTACAAGGATACATTATTACCGAAAGATCAGACTGTTAAAAATAGTCAGTTTGCACAGCCATTGTTTGAGTTCTCCGGAGCTTGTGCTGGTTGCGGCGAAACTCCTTATATCAAGCTTATTACCCAGTTGTATGGCGACAGAATGATCATTGCCAACGCTACTGGTTGTTCTTCTATCTATGGTGGTTCAGCTCCATCAACTCCTTACACCGCTAACCGCGAGGGCAGGGGACCAGCCTGGGCTAACTCCCTGTTTGAAGATAACGCTGAATTTGGCCTTGGTATCTATACCGGAACCAACCGCATGAGAGACAGAGTAACCGAAAAGGTTAAAGCTGCCCTGCAGTCGGATATGTCGGCCGACACCAAAGCAGTTCTTAACGAATGGCTCGAAAATAAAGAAGATTCTGCCAAATCGAAAGAATTGACTGATAAAGCTGTTGCCGCCCTTACGAAGGAAAAAGGCAGTCTTGCCGAAGAAATCCTGAAGCTGAAACAGTTTATGGTGAAGAAGTCGATGTGGATATTCGGTGGTGACGGTTGGGCTTACGATATCGGTTTTGGTGGTTTGGATCATGTTTTAGCATCGGGCGAAAATGTGAACGTGCTTGTAATGGATACCGAAGTTTATTCTAACACCGGTGGTCAGGCTTCCAAATCTACTCCTGTTGGTGCTGTTGCTAAATTTGCTGCCTCAGGTAAGAAGGTTCGCAAGAAAGACCTTGGTATGATGGCTATGAGCTATGGTTATGTTTATGTTGCCCAGGTTTCGATGGGAGCCAACCAGTCGCAGTATTTCAAAGCTATCAAGGAAGCTGAAGCTTATCCGGGACCATCACTTATCATTGCTTATTCTCCATGTATTAACCATGGTCTGAAAAATGGTATGGGTCGTTCGCAGGAAGAAGCTAAGCTCGCTGTAAGCAGTGGTTACTGGCATCTTTACCGGTTCAATCCGCTTCTCGAAGAAGAAGGAAAGAACCCATTCCAGCTCGATTCCAAAGAACCCGACTGGGCGCAGTTCCAAAACTTCCTCATGAGCGAAGTTCGTTACTCTTCACTGAAAAAGTCGTTCCCTGCCGAAGCAACCGAGTTATTTAAAGCTGCTGAGGAAAACGCTAAATGGAGATACAACGGATATGTTCGTCAGGCTGGCCTCGATTACTCTAAATAATCTGCACAGGCTTTTGCCGGCCTTGCATCAATAATACAAAAAGAGCCCCGACTTTTCAGTTTGGGGCTCTTTTTATTGAAACAAATTGAAATAAAATCCTAATTTTGCAATTTAGATTTAATATAAATAATTTTGGGAAGAATTCTGGCTGTAGATTACGGTAAAAAACGCGTTGGACTTGCTGTTACCGATCCTTTGAAAATAATAGGAAGTGCCCTGGCAACCATACCAACTCACGAGATTTTTGATTTTTTAAAGAATTACTTTTCCAAAGAGCAGGTGGAAAAACTGGTTGTTGGATTACCTAAGCAGATGAATAATCAGCCTTCGGAGTCCATGCCCTTGATTAACCAGTTTGTGGCCCAGTTTAAGAAGCAGTTTCCCGAAATTCCGGTTCAGATGGTTGATGAACGGTTTACATCAAAGCTGGCAGTTCAAACCATGGTGATGGGAGGCGTTAAAAAGAAGGACAGGCAAAACAAAGCCATGATTGACACCGTGAGTGCTGCTATTATATTGCAATCGTATTTAGAGTCAGAAAGTTATAAACGATAACAGTTTTTTTATGATTTTACCAATTTTTGTTTACGGTTCTCCGATCTTAAGAAAGGTTTCAGAAAATGTTAGTCCCGACTATCCTAATCTGAAGCAATTTATTGAAGATATGTGGGAAACAATGTATAAATCGGATGGTGTAGGATTGGCTGCTCCTCAGGTTGGACGAAATATTCGCTTATTTGTGATTGACGGATCGGGTATGGAAGATGATGATCCAACAATGCACGACTTCAAAAAGACATTTATAAATGCTAAAATATTAAATCAGGAAGGGGATCCCTGGGTATTTAATGAAGGTTGCTTAAGCTTACCTAATATCAGGGAGGATATATCGCGTCCTGCTAAAATAACCATGGAATATGATGACGAAAATTTTATTCATCATATTGAAGAATTCGAAGGACTGAAAGCACGTATCATTCAGCACGAATACGATCATCTGGAAGGCGTTTTACTTGTAGATCACATTTCGGCAATCAAACGGAAATTATTGTCGGGTAAACTGAATGCTATTTCCAAAGGTAAAGTTGATGTTGCCTACAAGATTAAAGCTTTAAAATAGTCAATTTAAACCTTTCAGGTTTTCAAAACCTGAAAGGTTTAATCCATACTACACCATCTTATACTTCTTGAATACCTCGCTCGATTTCAGAATAATATCAATGTACTGGGCTCTTTTATAGATATAGGGATCTTTGGTATTTTTGGCCGAGAGCTTCCCTCTGAAATCCTTAAGCGTATAATAGCCTTTATTATCCATCCAGGTATTCAGACCACCTACCAATTCACTCAGATATTCAATTTTGTTTTTGTAAAGTACGCTTACTACCTGAACTGCATCCGCTCCGGCAAGAATCATTTTGATAACATCCTCGGAGGTGTGAATTCCGGAACTGGCGCAGACCTGCGCATTTAACTGGCCATAAAGTAATCCGGCAAAACGGAGCGGCATACGGTTTTCATCCTGCGAACTGGCATTGAAAAAATTATGATGCGATTCCGTCATAATGTCGATATCAGGCTGCAGGTAACGGTTGAAAAGCACAAAAGCGTTGGCTCCAGCTTCATCCATTTGTTTGATTACATTGAGTGGATTAGCGTAAAATGGACTAAGCTTGACACTTACTGGTATTTTAACAGTATTTTTTACAAGTTTGAGGGTTTCAATCTGTTGATCGATAATGCTTTTACCCTGGATATTTAATTCTTTTGGCACAGAATAAAAGTTGAGCTCCAACCCGTCAACACCGGTTTCTTCTATCAGCTTGGCATATTCTTCCCAAGTGGAGCTGAAAATGCAATTCAGGCTGGCAATTACCGGAATGCTTACTGATTCTTTAGCGTTACGGAGATTCATGAGGTATTCGGCAGGTCCTGCATGTTCAATAGTGGGAAAGATCTTAATCATTTCCGCATGGCGTTCTTCATATTCTGCACGATCCTCATCCAACTCCAAACGTTCGAGTTGTATCTGTTCTTCAAATAGCGATTTGTAAACAATTGCTGCCGCTCCGGCATCTTCCATCCGTTTAATATTATCAGGATGCGATACCAGATTCGTTGCGCCTGCAATGATGGGATTTTTTAATGTTAATCCCATGTAGTTGGTTTTTAAGTCTGCCATAAAAAAAGGTATTTTAAGTTAATTTTAAACCAGGGAAATAGTAGCCATTAAAATGTATTGAATGCCAGATATTTTTTCGTTAGTGTCCGATTAAATATTTCTAAGAATTGAAGAGTAGATTTCTCACTCTGTTCGAAATGACAAAGAAGTATTCAGGTTAGAGGTGGGTTAGAGGGCGGCGAAGCCGCCCTCTAACCCACCTCTAACCTGACTGAAGGCCTCGTCATTTCGACCGAAGGGAGAAATCTCATATTTTTTACCGGACATTATTGATATTTTTATCTTGAACTAACATTCAACAGAACCTGAATCTAAAACAACAAATAAGTCCCGAAGTTTACTTTTTAGATAAAAAATTGAACTTTTATTAGGCATATATGCTCGCTCCTTTGAAACCTCACAGGAATAGAAAGGAGGAGTAATTAAATAATATTCCCTATCGGACTTTCTCAAGGTATTTAGCGACCCTGAAAAAAGAAGGTTATATTTCAATGATGGGTTCAGCTATTACTTTTAAGGGTTTTGATTGGTCAACGGGGTATTCGATTGACCTCTATTCTTAATTGCATCAATTGCCTCAGTTGTAACAAATCCTAAAATATAAAAAATGACAAATATATAATGGGCAAAAAATAAAATATTTGCACTTCGACTTTGTGGTTTGATATTATCAGTAAAAGCAATATTTATAACATAAGGCAAAATCGAACTATAAGTAAAAATTTCATTTTCTTTTTGAATACTAGTTAACCTTATTTCGTACTCTTTTTTTTGCTTTTGAAGATGCTTAAACTCAAACTGAAGGATATTATAACCTATGCTTCTATTAAAAGCTTGGATAATAAGGCTTCTATTATAAGCCCTTCGATTGAAGAACTTTCTTCCCTTACAGGATTTGGAAAACCGTTTTTATTGGATTCCATTAAAAGACTTGAGGAAACAGGATTATTAGGGGTAAAAGGAAAAAGAAAGAAAATAACCGTTATTTCTTCAATAAGGCTTTAGAAGGAACTATTAATATTCCGGCTGATATTCTTTCCCTTCCATTAGAAGCAGAACCTAAAGCCCTCTTAATTCTTATCCGTTTAAACTCGTTTGATTGGGGTAATAGTGAACCACTAAAGGAAGTAGCTAAAAAGTATAATATTCCCTATCGAACTTTCTCAAGATATTTAGCGACCCTGGAAAAAGAAGGTTATATTTCAATGTTAGGTTCAGCTATTACTTTTAAGGGTTTTGATTGGTCAACTGGGTACTAAAGGTTCAATTTTTTAATAACAAACGAATCCTTAATTCTTTTACCGAAAGGAGTAAATTGAAATTTTCTCAATGAATCATAAGTGCTGTTTCTTTCCGTTACTTTTATAATTTCTAAGTTAAGAAAATAATTATACTTATCAGTGTAATTACTTGTATCACAATAATCTTCATTGGCGATGTCAGTCATAAGTCTTTCAAAAAAAAGGTTGTATTCTTTCTTATCAATATCATTTAAGATTTTTATAATCTTATTTTCCTCTAATCTTTCATTTTCACTAATAAAACCGTCAATTGAGCTTACTACTTTTTTTTCTTTTAAGGCTTTCTCCCGTAATTCTACATCAATTCTATTTTTTAGACCTTCGTTTTCGTTTGTAACTTCAATTAGTTTATCAGCTTTTTGTTTATTATCTTCCTTTAACCATTTCAGTTCATCATCCTTACTTTTTTCAAGTTCTAAAAAACTATCATATAAATCTTTATATTCTCGTTTTATCTTAAGGCTTTGTTCAATAGTTAATAGCTTATTATTCTCAATTTTATTTTTTATGTCATTTTGTAACATTTTGTACTTTAGATGAACCCAATAAGCTCCTGTTGAAACAATAGGATAAAAACCAATAAGAAATATGGTAGATGCAAACGGAAGCCAAAAAAGATTACCCCAATTATTATAATGTGTACTTATATAATCAATTTTACCCACAATCGTATAAGTGCCATCAAACACGAAAAAAAAGTAAACAAGCTTCCAGTTCCATACTAACCATGAAAATATAAATGTTCCTGATAATGGACTAACTATTCTATCATATAAGATAGCTTTTATTGAGTCGGGGAAATCTTTTACGGTCATTTAATAAGTTTTTGATTATAGTAGTTTTCTAATTTAATTATTGAAGAAAAGTAATGGAAAAAAAAATTATGTAAAAGAATAATATTTTCTTCTTTTGAAACTGAATTTTTAAGCTTATTAGAAATTTCAAATAGCCCACAGCCTTCAATTTCAAGCAAAATAGCTGAAAGTTCAGAATCTAATACATTTGATTTTTGAAATAAATAGTTACTCCATTCCCAGGAGTTTAATCGACAATAATCAATATACTGAAACCAAGTATGGAAATCAAATGAAATATTAGGCAATCCTGCAACGGAATAAGGTAAGTTAGATATTTTTGGAGGTGTCTTAGAACAAATTTCTTTTAATTCATCAAGACTCAAAAAGTCAGATTTATTTGTTAAATTTAGATTTATTGATTTGCCTATGCTGATTATCCCCTGAACGTTTCGTTTAGTAAATGGCTTTAAGTTCTCTTTATCCTTTTCATTCTTTATATGAACCACAAGAAAATAGAATATAAATGAAGTAATATAAGCAAAACTAAGCCTATAAATAATGTTTCCTAATTCTGCGCCAATAGGAATAATTTCAGGAACATTCATAAGCCAAAAATCTATTATAATTATTATAACAAAAGATAAAATGAAAATTAAAACTAAGTCTTTTCGAAGTGATTTAATGTTCTTGTGAATTTTCATTTAGATTTATTTAAAATAAAATTAAAAAAATAATCTAAAATTTGTTTGTATTTGAAGCCTATATAACCTATACATGCTTCTTTAACGGTTTACTTAATTCTAAAGGAACTATTTTCTTTCGCATTTCATGTTTTAACTCAGGTCTAAAATGTCTAGAAATTGCCATAGTCTTATCAACATAGTCATTTTCATTATTACCTCTATCGTGGTAAAGTATTTCAATTTTACGACAATATTTATGCTCAAAAATACTACTAAGTAATACTTTATCCGATGTTCCACAGGATAGCCCCAAAATATAAACATCAAATATTGAGGATTCAATAAACGATGTTAAATCAATATAATGTCTAGTCCGAAAATACCTAAATGATTTAAAATGAGATAACATCTCATCTAGTTGTAATCTCTCAATTTTTTCATAATATAAATCCTTTTCGTCTCCATAACCGAATATTATTGGATTATTTGAGTTTCCTAATTCGCCATGAATATTATTAACAATAATTTTAGGATTCGGTTTGTCAGCAAATTGACTTAGATAAATATTAATAGTTGCCGTATAATTAAAATTTAAAAACAGTACAGTGTCATTTTGGTTTTGATTACTATTAATAATGTTTTTTATATGAGAACTAATTTCATTATCAAAATATAAATCTTTAGTTTTTATCTCACTTAAATATTTTATTAATAAATATTTTATACATTCAAATTCTTTATTTAGTTTGGTTATCATTTTCGATAAATAATCTATATTGTCTCTTTCTTCGAAAAATTTGTAATAACCTACTAGTTGTTGATAATAAAAATATTCAATATCAACCCATTTATTTTTATCAATTTTATTCAATAATTTTTCTATAAAACTGTTTAAATATTTAGGTTCATAACAATTATTCTTTAAACATTCTTTAAAATCCTGAACATTACGAATTTCATATTTATCAAACCTACAATTTGGATATAATTCAAAATTATCATCCAAAAAATTTTCTCCCAGCGAAATTTTAAATACTATTTGATTGAGATACCAAAAAATAAAGTCCGAGTATTTAGTTTTAAGATTATGAGCTAAATCAAAACCATTACCAATTAAAACAAGTTTGTTCATAAAATCATTTTAAATCCAACATTAATGTTCTGCTTTCAAATATTATCGAATAATTAATATCATTTTCTCTGCGAAAGCGGTACTTTTCTTAAATTGGCCTACTGGCTTTTAGTTACCTTAGTTGACATTCTTGCTTTATGAGGAACGTTTAGCCCATTACTAATGAAGTATTTCATATAATCATTGCCCCTTTGGGTTAAGGAAACGCGGGGGACAGTTTTATTACTCCTTTCAATTAATCCATTAGCCGTATATTTTGTAATATCATCATCTGTAAGAACCTCTCTATCTATAGACTTACCATTATTAATTGAATTAATTAGACTTTTAAATTTATTTATGGTTTCTAAATTGTTAAAAAATTCCTCCATTTCATTTATTGAGCCACTCTTATGAATCAAAACATTTCTACGGGAATTTTCTTCTAACATTTTTTCATATTCCAGAGTTATTTTATTTAACTGTTGTTGAAGTTTTTCATACTTCTCAGATTCAATTGATTTGGCTCTTAAATCATCAACAGTTTTTGCCAAGTCATCAATGCGCTTATCTTTATCTTTACTTTGAACAACTTCATTTGAATACTTCACTTTGATATCCTCTAAACTTGATACTTCACTTTGAAGTTTCGCTCTAGCTTCTCTTTCTTTTTCGAGATTATTTATAAGAGAATCCCGTTCCCGAATTACACTTTCAAATAAATCTTTTGTAACAATTTTACCTGGACCGAAAAATTTGTAAATCAATGGGGTTACACGATATTCAAAAATATTTAAGATTAAACGACTAAGATTTAGTAAACTATAAGTTAAAATCAGAACAAAGATTGATAACCCGATGCATTTCATTAAATTCACTGAAAATGAAATAGGATTAAGCCAAAGATTCAACTTTTCAATCTTTTCATCTAAAGTAAGATTATCAGGTAGGCCAAAAAATGTAAATAAGAGCTTCCAGTTTTCAAAAATCCATACCAATATTAATGTTCCTAAAAATGGGTTTGTTGTTTTTGTTTTGACATTGTCAAAAAAAGAAACTATAAATTCCTTAATCATTACGCGTTTTGTTTTGCCAGTTTTTATAATATAATGAATAAATTCAAAACAATATTAATCCTCATCAGGTCCATCATCAACAGGACGGCCCTTTGGTGGTTCTGGTAAATTTGTGTATCTACCGGGTCTCTCTCTTTCTCTCTCTCTTTCTCTCTCTCTTTCTCTCTCTCTTTCTCTCTCATGTTCACGTTCCCTTTCACGTTCCCTTTCACGCTG
>JAJYAG010000061.1 GCA_021779665.1 Bacteroidota bacterium
CTTTTCTCGGCAAAGATCTTCCACAAGAAAATCGGCATTTTCGATATTCGCTTCTACAAGTGTCACCGCTTTTTTAACAAATTTCTCGTCCATGGAGGTTATTTCAACGCCTGCTGGGTTAATGCTTACTTTGTGTTTAAACTGGTCGTGTACCTGTTTCTGCCGTTCAAGAATTCGCGACACCTTCAGCGAAAGCATTTCCATGTTGAAGGGTTTGGCTATATAATCGTCGGCACCAGCTTCAATGCCGCGGAACTTATTTTCGTCGCCGGCCTTTGCGGTGAGCAGAATAATAGGGATATGCGATACCCGGATATCCTGCTTTACCTCGCGGCAAAGCTGATAACCGTCCATTTTGGGCATCATCACATCGGCAATGATTAGGTCGGGCATTTTATCGAGGGTGAGTTTCAGTGCCTGTTCGCCATCTGCCGCCAGTAAAATACGGTAATGATCGCTAAACAGCGAGGCTATAAATTTGCGGAAATCTTCGTTGTCGTCGACAATAAGCATGAGGGGAAGTTTGCTTTTCCGGTCTTCTTCGGCAACCTCATGAGCATGAGTTTCAGTGTCGACAGGTAGAACCGGCTCTGCCGAAGCAATGATTTCTTCCTGCAGGTGCTGAATGGCCGGGATGCTGATTGTGAATACAGAGCCTTTTCCTGGCGTGCTTTCCACCTGTATCTGCCCTTTATGAAGCTTTATGTATTCGCTCACAATGTGTAAGCCAACACCAGTGCCCGATTTATGCAGATTGTCCGGGGTATCTACCCTGTAGAAGCGTTCAAAAATACGATCGAGATCTTTCCCGGGAATTCCGCATCCGGTATCGGATACAACAACTTTAAGAAATTTCTCGTCGTTATTGAGTTGTTGAACAAGGCTGATGCTGAGCTCTACTTTTCCGTTCGGATTGGTAAACTTAAAGGCATTGGAAAGGAGGTTGTATATTATTTTCCTGAGTTTTTCGGGATCGAACTCCATGCGCAACTCCGAAATGGAAGTTGAAAATGAGAAGATGATAGATTTGCGGTTGGCCATTTCGGTAAACGAATAGCAGATATCTTTGATAAATCCGATAACATCGCCAACCGAGAGGTGTAGTTTGTCTTTATCATTGTCGAGTTTGCGAAAATCGAGTAGCTGGTTTACAAGATCCAGCAAACCATTAGCATTTCGCTGTATTATTTCAAACAGATTTTTCTCCTCGTCACTTTTGGCATTTCGCTGCAATTTTTCAATGGGACTAAGGATTAAAGTAAGCGGCGTGCGGAATTCGTGGCTGATATTGGTAAAAAACCTGAACTTCATCTCATCTATTTCATGAAGTTGTTTGGCTTCTCTGATACGCTGCTCATTCTCGAATTCCTTTTTTTGCTTCTTCAGATTATAATTAACAATAAGCCATACAATTCCAAGTACCGCAAGAAAATACAGCAAAACAGCCCACCACGAAAGCCATAAGGGAGGCTTAACCGTAATTTTCAGCACCAGCGGATCTTTACTCCATTTATTGTCGTTATTGGCGGCATAAACAATCAATTCGTAGTTTCCGTGGTTGAGACTTGAATAATTCACCTGTCCGACAGCATTAGTAATTTCATTCCATTCGGTATCGAAACCTTTCAGCATATACCTGTACTTGTTCTTCTGCGGATGAATATAACTCAGGGCTGAAAACCGTATGGTGAAATTATTGGCGTTATGGTGCAACACGAGCTTGTCGGTTTGTGCGATAGAACTTTCGAGAATGGTATTGTCACGATATTCCTCGCCGGGCTGAATTTCCTTATTGCCTATAATTAAAGCTGTAAACTGAGGATGGGGTATTATTTTATTGAAACGGATATTATCCTCATCAATTACCACATATCCTTTGGTACTGCCCAAATATATCTTGCCGGTTTTACTGCGGAACACCGCATTATGATTGAAGATGTTACTCACCAATCCGTCGTTTTCATCGAACGAAATAACTGAGAATTTATAATCGCCGCGGTCCTCTTTACATTGTATGCAGGCCAGTCCATTTCGCGTTCCGGCCCAAATGTTGCCTTTTCTGTCTTCTGTTAATGAAACTACCTGGTCGCTCGGCAAACCTTTGGCTGCTGTCAGATAACGAATAGTTCCCCTGCCGGGATCATAGATATTAATTCCGTTATCGGTTGCAATCCATACTAAACGCCGGCTGTCTTCCATGGTATAATTGATAATGGGGTCCGAAAGCTTGCCAAGCTGAGCAGTATCCTTAAAGAGGTGATTGATTTGACCGGTAAAAGTATTGAGCACATCCACCCCGAGAGATGTACTTAGATAGACCGTGCCAGCCTTGTTGTACACTGAAAGTATATAGTTGGCAGAAAGTCCGGGTGTATTGGCAACATTGTTTTGAGTAAAACTCCTCCTCTCGGCATCAAACTTGTCCAGGCCGCCACCCAGCGTTCCAATCCACAAATTATGGCTGTCATCTTCCGTGAGGCCGTAAATACTTTTGTTGGAAAGTGAATTGGGATTATTTATCTCGGGAAGATAACGAACAAAACCGTTGCCGTTCATTCGGCTGAGTCCGCCCATAAAAGTGCCGAACCATAGTGTGCCGTTTTTATCCTGAAGAGACGATGTTATGATATCGGAAGATATACTCGCGGGATTCCCCTTTTCGTTTCTGAATAACCGGAATTTTCCGGCAGCAGTTTCATATTTCAGCAACCCGCTCCCATTGGTGCCAATCCAGAGATTCCCGTCTGAATCTTCAAGCAAGGTATTACAATCCTTATTTTCAAGGTTGGGATGCTGGTAGAAAAAAAGCGGCGATTTCTCAAACTTAAACATATCCGGGTGGTAGTAGGAAATGCCGTTTTTATAAGTTCCTACCCAAATAACCCCGGTATCGTCGCAAAAAAGACTTATGGCTGAATTTTGGCTGATGGAATTAAGATTCAGCGGGTCATTCCTGAGCACAGTGATGGATTCATCAGCTTTATTGTAAATGTTAACACCGCCATGGTCGGTTCCGATCCAGATTCGGCCTTTCTGATCCTGGGCAATACTGCGAACCAGATCGGAAGTGATAAACTTATCTGCTTCGTTTCTGAAATCTCTCCTGTCATTCCCGAAGAAGCGCCATTTGCCGTTCTTCAGATTATAGTAAAGAAGCCCTCTGTCGCCAATTCCCGGGTAAACCCAGGGATTGCCTTCTGAATCCAGAAACAGGTTGCGGGCTACCGAAGCTCCCGACGATTTCTCCTGAACATAAGTATTGCGGAAATCGACCGAATTCGTTTGCTCGTTGTAACGTTCCACCAATCCTGTGGAAAACAACACCCAAAAGGCACCTTCGGCGGATTTAATGCTTACAATATTTCCACTGGCAAGCGCATTAGGTCCATCGCCCTGTAAGTATTTTGTCAGCTTTTGCTTTCTTACATCGTACTTATAGATTGCTGTGCCCGATTCATAAAAATAAAAATTCTTCTGACCATTTATATGAACAAGCGCCGGAGTGAAATTCACTCCCAAAGGTCTCAGCACAGATGTAATATTCCGGTTAAACTTTTCAGTGCGGATGTTATAGATCTGATAATTTTGATTTCCCCTGATCCAGAGATTTCCGTTAAAATCTTCCTGGATCTCATTTACCGCATTAAAAGCAAGGCTGGTGGTATCGTTCTTTATGGTTTTATAAACCCTGAATTCAAATCCATCGTACCGGTTAAGGCCATAATTGGTTCCGAACCACATAAATCCGCGACTGTCCTTAAAAATTGACATCACCTGGTTATTGGATAAACCATTGGTGTTATCGAGCCGGAGGAAATTAAATGACTCAGAGAAGGCGTTAACCGAAATCAGAAGAAATATCAGCAACAATGTTTTTCTCATGAACAGAAGGATATGATCAGCATTGAATAATTAATAATTTAAACAACCTCACCCCCGGCCCCTCTCCTGCAAGAGAGGGGAGAATGAACGCACAACCTTTAATCGTAGTACTTCAAGTCCCTCTCCTGGAGGAGAGGGACTTAGGGTGAGGTATTGCAAAAGTATAATAAATTTATGAGGATGATTTGTTAACCAAAGTCTGTTAACAAACAACCCCCATTCTGGCAACATTTAAACCCTATAGATTATCAATTCCGGATGATTATGAAAACATTCTCTCCTGCCCTTCAATTTATCTTCATTTATCTTTAGCCTACTTTTAAACTATATGAGGAAAATATGTACAAGTACAAATTAATCGCAAGCCTTGCTTTAATTGCTTCATTGATTAGCTGCAGCAGAGAAGGCTTTCAGAAAATATCAGACGGCATTATTGTTTCGGTTAAACAAAGTACCCCCGACCAGGTGCGGAAAATCCAACTTCAGGTAATAAACGACAATATCATTCATCTGTCGGCAATTCCAACGGACAAATTTCCTGAATTCAAGAGTCTGATTACAGCTTATGAATCCACTAAAACTGATGGGTGGAAAGCCAGTCAGAACGGTGATTCCATTTTACTTGAAACAGCAACAACCAGGGCTATCGTTTTGCAGAGCACAGGAGAAGTTACTTTTACAGATCTCAAGGGGAATATCCTGCTGCAGGAGCAGAAAGGCGGCGGCAAGACTTTCCGGCCTATTGAGGTGGAAGGCTCTCAGGGATATTCATTCCGGCAGGTATTTGAATCGCCGGCCGATGAAGCATTTTATGGTCTGGGCCAGCACCAGAGCGACGAGTTCAACTGGAAAGGGCGTAACGAAGAGCTTCTGCAATACAACACAAAAGTGTCAGTTCCGTTTATCCTCTCCAATAAGAATTATGGTATATTGTGGGACAACTATTCCCTTTCGCGCTTTGGCGATCCCCGTCCTTACAGCAACCTCAACGAAATGTTCACCATTTCCAGTAAAGATGGAAAATCGAATGGTTTTACTGCCACTTATATGGTCGATAAGGATCCTAAAAACGTTTTTGTGGAACGTCAGGAGAATACTATTGACTACGAAAATCTTCAAACCATCAAGAACTTCCCCAAAGACTTTCCCTTTAACAATGCAGCCATCAAGTGGGAAGGTGAAATTCAGCCCAAAGAAAGCGGCACTTTCAGGTTCAACCTGTATTATGCCGGTTATACTAAGGTTTATGTAAACGACAGCCTTGTTGTTAAAGAACGGTGGCGTACCTCATGGAATCCGAATGGTTACAAATTTAATCTAAACCTGAATAAGGATGAGCGCTATAAAATCCGCCTGGAGTGGCAGCCCGATGGCGGCATATCGTATGTGGGTCTGAAAGCGTTAACTCCGGTTCCCGAAGCCGAACAGACCAAACTTTCGATGTGGTCGGAAATGGGCAAGCAGCTGGATTATTACTTTATCCGCGGCAACAGTGCCGACGAGGTAATCAGCGGTTATAGAACCGTTACCGGAAAAGCTCCTATTATGCCCAAATGGGCCATGGGCTTCTGGCAGAGCCGCGAGCGCTATAAAACCCAGAACGAAATTCTGGATGCTTTAAAAGAATTCCGTAAACGTCAGATACCTATTGATAACATTGTGCTCGATTGGAATTACTGGCCCGAAACCCAGTGGGGCAGTCACGAATTCGACAGCAGCCGTTTCCCGAATCCTAAAGGGATGGTCGATTCCATTCATGCTTTGGATGCACGGATGATGATATCGGTGTGGCCCAAATTCTATGTAAATACAACGCATTTTAAAGAATTTGAGAAAAACGGATGGATGTACATGCGGGCTGTAAAGGACAGCATCCGCGACTGGATTGGCCGTGGTTATGTAGGATCATTCTACGATGCCTATTCAGAAGATGCCCGCAAACTCTTCTGGCAACAGATGAAAGATCACCTTTACGGCCTTGGCATAGACGCATGGTGGATGGATGCCAGCGAACCCAACATCCGCGACTGTACTGACATACCTTATCGTAAAGCCCTGTGCGGACCGACTGCCTTAGGTACCTCAACCGAATATTTCAATGCCTATGCTTTGATGAATGCCGATGCCATTTACAATGGTCAGCGTGAGGCCGATCCCAATACCCGTGTGTTTTTGCTCACCCGTTCGGGCTTTGCCGGTTTACAGCGATATTCAACAGCAACATGGAGCGGCGATATTGCCACGCGCTGGGAAGACATGAAAGCCCAGATACCTGCCGGTATCAACTTCTCAATGAGCGGAATTCCTTACTGGACCATGGATAATGGCGGTTTCTGCGTAGAAAAACGTTACGAAAAAGCACCGGAAGGATCAGCAGACCGTGACGAATGGCGCGAGCTGAATACCCGCTGGCACCAGTTCGGAACTTTTGTTCCGCTTTTCCGCACCCACGGCCAATTCCCCTATCGCGAAATCTGGAACATTGCTCCTGAAACACATCCTGCATATAAATCGATGCTTTATTATACTCAGCTGCGTTACCGGTTGATGCCTTATATCTACTCTCTTGCAGGCAAATCGTACTTTGACGATTACACCATCATGCGCGGTTTAGCAATGGATTTTAATCATGATAAAAACGTAATGAGCATTGGCGACCAGTATATGTTTGGAGGAGCCCTGATGATTTGCCCGGTTTACGAATACAAAGCCCGTAACCGCGAAGTGTACTTTCCTGCCGGAAGTGGCTGGTACAGTCTTTACGATGGAAAGTTCACCACAGGCGGACAAAAGCTGAACGTTTCAGCGCCATTTAACCAGATGCCTGTTTATGTTGCCGCTGGAAGTATTGTTCCGGCAGGCGCTGTTATCCAGAACACAAAGCAGGAGCAGAAAGATCTTACCATCTATGTTTATGCCGGTAAAAACGGAAGCTTCACACTATATGAAGACGAAAACGTGAATTACAACTACGAAAAAGGCAAATTCTCAAAAATTGAATTCACATACAACGATCAGAACAAAACGCTTGCGATAGCTAAACGTGTGGGCAGTTTCGATGGCATGGCCGAAAACAGAAAATTTACTGTTGTATTT
The DNA here is from genome assembly GCA_021779665.1 of Bacteroidota bacterium. Lineage (GTDB taxonomy): Bacteria > Bacteroidota > Bacteroidia > Bacteroidales > JAAUTT01 > JAAUTT01. The sequence goes on from JAJYAG010000061.1 coordinate 6,979, forward strand.
ATTGGTCCGACCCATCCACAGGGGATTGACTCACGTCTTCAAAACATTAACACTGTTGAATACAACGGGAATAACATTTTGATAAATCTTTAATCTACAACGAAATAAAATAAATATCTTTTTTTCATACATTGCAGTTAGTTTTGGAAAGCCGGAGGTTTTATACCCCGGCTTTTTGAATTTAGAGCACAAAAGTGGCAAAATGCAATTTTAATTATTCCCTTGCCAAACATGCAGTTTCATCAGATATCGACGAGTCGGCGATTTGTTCCCGGAGAATTATTACCTCTGTTTTCCATTTACGTTTGTTATAAATAGGTAAACCGTTAGAAAATAAAAAGTCTGTTATGAGAAAATTCTTTAAGATCCTTGTGCTTTCCGTCGTTTTTATCATTGCTTTTATATTGTTGCTGTTTATTGTTGAACGAAATAAAAAAATAACACTCCCCGCTCCCACAGGCGAATATGCTGTTGGACGTACACATTTCGAATGGACAGACACCTCACGTATTGACACGCTGGCCCTGAAACCGGAAAATCCCCGGGAGTTATTTATGTGGGTATGGTACCCCGCTGCAAAACAGGCAAATACCAATCCAGGCGATTACCTGCCTGAGAACTGGCGTAAAGCTGTTGCAACCCGACAAGGCATTTTTGCAAGATTCTTCACCCGTAAGCTTTCCAGAATTAAATCGCATGCGGCTGATAGTGCAAAACCTGCGGCAAATAAGCAGTTTCCGGTGATTTTAGTAAAATCGGGAATAGGCGCGTCCACATCCGATTACACAACTTTTGCCGAAGAGCTTGCCAGTAACGGCTATATAGTCATTGGATCAGAATCTCCATACAGCACCAGCGTCATTGTTTATTCCGATGGTCGCGTTGTTAACGACAATTCCAAAGGCAATCCCGGAAATGCAGCGCCATCAGTGGATCGCGATCGCAGACTCGACAGACTGGTTTCGCTCTGGGCCGACGACCTGAAGTTTATAACCAATAAACTAGAACAGATAAATACCACTGATTCTTCAAATTTATTATATCACCGCATGAACCTGAAACAAATAGGGGTATTTGGGCATGCGCTGGGTGGAGCTACAGCCTTCAGGTTTTGTTTTACCGATCCACGCTGCAAAGCTGGTGTAACCCTCAACGGAACTCCTTTTGGAAATGTAAACGAAAACAAACTCTCCAAACCGTTCATGTTTTTAATGGCCGACCCGAAAGGAGTACCCGGTGCAGTGCAAAAACAAGTCAGTTCCAACATCGATACCATATATCAGCAGTTGCCTCCAAGCCGGCAGTGGCTTAGACTTACAGATGCCTATCATTATAATTTCAGTGATCAGGCAGTGATCCGGGAACGTTTTCTGGCGCGGCGTAACGATGACCTGGGAACCATTGGCGAGCTGCGGGGGTTGGAAATAACCGCGGCAACACTTCGCACCTTCTTCGATGTTAATCTGAAAGGCGCACCCTCAAAAAGAATTTCAGAACTTAAAACAAAATATTTCGAAATTGAAGAGGCGAAGAAATAAAGGGCGGCAGATTCATTCTTCCTGACCATTTGCAGACATTACAATATCACTCTGAATGAAATCAGGGTTAAGCGATAAGGCTTCCTTTAAAACAGCTTCATCGCCAATGGTCCATAGCTGAATCTTAAGGCCTTTGCGGTGTATAAGCTCCACCTGCTCTTTGGTAATTTCTTCCTTAAATTTATACTCGAAGGATACTCCTGTAAAGCCTGCATGCAATGCCCGCGAAATCCCCATTTCAAAATCGCCGAAAACGGCCTGATAAGTTTCAATGCTATTGGTTCTAACTTTAATATAATAAAGAAAATCGCCCGTTTCCGACTCGACCATCACCCTGTGTTCCAGGTGATATTTTGTTGTAAGGTCAATAATTTCCTGAGCCAGCAGATTCATCTCCCTGGTAATATTAATTCCGTAAGGAGAACAAGGCTTCCAGGCTTTCACATCGAGAGAAATATATTTACCCGGACAATGCTCGCTTATGTATTTGAATATTTCCTCGAGTCGGGTAAAATCCTTTTGTTTTCCGGCACAGGAGTCCATTTCCATAATTTTTTCCTTTGACAAAAGCCAAAAACATATTTGCGAACCATTACAATCCGTGGCATAAGGAGAATGGCTTAGCCATAATACATTATCGGAGCCTTTCTGCAAATCGACTTCAATACCCTCAAAGTTTGCAAGTCCAAACATGCACCCATCGTAAGTATTACCGTCGTCGAAAAAGCCGCCGCCCTTGTGTGCGATAACAACAGTTTGTGTTCCTGTTAATGGTTTATCAGGGAAATAATATATCCTTTCGCACGAGCAAAGAAAGATAATCAGCAAAATAACGGCAGGACTTCTCATATCGTAAATGCAATTCCAATTTTAAATTCGGGCAACCACTCCCTGTACCAGCCAATGGCTCCCTGCTCCTTTCGGGCAACTTCGAGCACACGACTATAAATCACTCCGCCATCAGCAAATAGAGCTGTACGACTACCCAGGGCATAAGCTGATCCCAGATATGCAGTTCCGCAAAGTAATTTCCAGCGGTAATAGCGGTCGGAATACAGTCCATATCCACTTTTCACCCCGACATGAAATGCAAACCGGGAAACTGAAAGTTTGGGTAACATCCTTTGATATTGCAACAGATAAAGAGAGAAGTCACCGGGTCTGACCAATAAATTGGATCCATACAAAAAAGAAACTTCATGCTTATGATTAAAGACTATACCTGCTCCTAAAGAAGTATGTTCAAGATATCCGACTCCAGCCTGAATTTTGAACGAAGTCTGCGCCCCGACAAGCATGGGAATTACAGAAATAAAGGCCAATAAAAGAAATCTATGGAGCATTTTCATAAGCTCATCTGAAAGTTCTGATGGTATTAATGAAAGTGAAAATACAAAATTATCATTGGCTTCCGGTTAAAAATGGTAGATTTCTCCTTACGCCAGTTTTGGTCAATAACCCTGATCTTTTAAAATTTGTCCTGGCTGTTAGCTGTCGTCTGTGGGCGAGAAAGCTATGTTGCACAGAAATGTAGACTTTATTTTATGTTTTTTAAGGCTGAAGGCCTTAGATAATACAGCCCAGGGCAAAGCGAAGCGGCGCCCTGGGCTATTCAAATAGAATTATTTTGGCGGCGTGAAAACATGTTAAAAAGGGTTTTAAGCTTAACATCGCCGCAATTGTGATTCTATTAATATCAACAATAATATACAACAGAGCCTCCGAGGGCTGTGAACAAAACTATTTCTTAAGAGCCTAATTCAAATAATTGTTTTATTGAATAATGAAAAAATCGAGTGTGGCTTATGAGCCTAAGGTTGATAATCTTATACCACAAACAAAAAATAACCTGCTCAACCATAACCTCTTCGCAGCATCTCTCGTATTAGGCCTAAAACCTAAAACGTTATGAAAATATTGAGCTGCAATTTCACTACCGGCGGAACCAGACAATTTGTGCTTGCGATTACCACTATGCACGTTATCGACACGAGGGCTCAGGGTAAATCGTTTAAAAAACTCCCCATCCCATTATGGAAAAACTGGAAACAATTTGAAGAAAAAGAATATTCCATTCAGTACCCGTTAACCTGGATTCTGAATAAACCTGAAGACAAAAGAGGCTTTGTACTTTTTTCACAATCGGACGAATCGCAGGAGCCGTTCCGTGAAAATATCAACCTTTCGGTGCAGGATTTAACCGGTCGCCTTATCGATCTCGATAAGTATGTAGAACTTTCGGAAAAACAGATTCACGATGTATTAACTCATGTCGAAATCATCGAAAGCGAAAGATTCTTCAGTGATGGTAACGAATTTCATAAATTAAACTATACAGGCGTAACAAACGGCTATAAACTTGAATTTATGCAATACTACTGGGTGAAAAATAACAACGCCTATGTTCTTACGCTCACCTGTAAGGAAAAGGATTTTGAGAAACACCGCAAAACAGCCGAAAAAATCATGGACAGCTTCCGGTTGTTGGATAACGCCGATAGCAAGTAGAATCAACTCAATCAGACAAAACCAGTCAGGAATCGCTGACATATAGCCTTGTTCCCATGGCATGGTAGTTGTATCGAACAGATGTATTAATACCTGATTTTTGATATACACCTAACAACCAACCTATGGAGCACACTCTTACCGCCGGAAATAAGGTTTCTGCTAACCTGAAAACAATCTTTTTATTAGTTGTAATTTGTGTCGAACTTGCGTGCGCACAACCCACACAAAACATCCGAACCTCTGCAAGAAGAACTGATATAACTCCGGTTATGAATGTCACTGATCTCAGGCAAGGTGAAACCAACCCTATGCACATCGACGAGCTAAAAATTGATATTCAAGTGGTAGGTCAGCTTGCGGTCACCACCATGGAAATGAGCTATTATAACAGCAACAGTCGTGCTATGGAAGGTGAATTTAACTTTCCCCTGGCCGATGGCATGAATGTTTCACGTTTTGCGCTCGATATCAATGGAAAAATGCGCGAAGGTGTTGTGGTTGAGAAAGAACAGGGACGAAAAACATTCGAAGCAATTGCCCGCCGACAGGTGGATCCGGGATTACTGGAGAAAACAGCGGGTAATAACTTTAAAGCAAGGGTTTTTCCTTTGCCTGCCAATGGATATCGTCGCATTATCATCGCTTACGAACAGGAGCTTCCCGACAAAGGAAAAGGTTATCTCTATCAGCTTCCGCTGAATATCAAAGATCGGGTAGAAAAATTCTCGCTCCATGCAGAAGTCATCAGGCAGGAAGTGCTCCCTGACACAACCGAAAACGAATTTGTTGATATCGAATTCAAAAAATGGAACGAAGCTTATGTAACCGATATTAAAAAAGAGAATTATACACCCGATCAGCAACTGTCATTTATTATTCCGGCCCAAAAAGAAATGAATATATACACCGGGCAGTTTAAAACCGGTAGCGATTCTTCGTGGTTTTATCTTTGTTTCAATCCCAAAAAAGAAGAACGGTCCAGAGTTCAACCAAAAAAGATAGCCATACTGTGGGATAACTCAAATTCGGGTAAAGACAGAAATCGGGAAAAGGAACTTTCGGTACTGGAGGGCTATATCAACAAAATTGGCGACCTTGAGGTGGAGTTAATCCCTTTTCATATACGCCCGGGAAAAAGCCAGTCTTTCAAAATCAGGAACGGTAACTGGGATGCTTTGCGAAAGGCTATTGCAGAGCTCACATACGACGGAGGTACATCTTTCGGAAACATCAATTTCAGTAATTATCCATGCAATGAAATACTTCTGTTTTCCGACGGACTTTCAAACTTTGGGAATTCCGCTCCTGCTCTGCCTAAAGTTCCGGTAATGGCTATCAATTCGGGTGGGATTGCCAACCATTCGTTTTTGAAAAACATAGCATACAAAACTGCGGGAATATACATTAATCTAGCCCAGCTCTCAACCGCCGAAGCAGTAAATATGCTGTCGGTTTCAAACTATCAGTTTATTTCGGCCGAAGTTAAGCAGGGAAATATCACCGAAATTTATCCTTCTGGCGCGACACAATTTTCAGGATCATTCAGTATGGCAGGTATTCTGAAAGGATCTTCAGCAACCATTACCCTTCATTTTGGATTTGGCAGCGAAACAACACACACGGAAACCATAAAAATTTCGGCTGACAAACCATTAAATTCAGGGATGCTGAAACGAATATGGGCGGGCAAAAAACTGGCTTATCTCAGCATGAACGAAGAAGAAAATAAAGATGAAATAACCCGGCTGGGAAAAACCTATGGCATAGTAACATCAAACACTTCGCTCATCGTGCTGGACAATCTGGAAGATTATTTACGTTATGGAATTGTTCCTCCTGAGGAAATGCAGCATGAGTATTATGCAAAGCTGAAGGAAAATGAAAAGTTTAAGGCCGAAAAAACGAATGATCATCTGGAAGCAGTTGCAACCTTGTTCGACGAGCGGTTAAAATGGTGGAATACCTCCTACCCGATAAAAGGTACAAAACGCAACAAAGGGGAAACAGCCGACACAATAGTTTACGAGGGCCTGGAAAGCGATACTGCCGCTGCCGTTGAAATGATTACCGTTGAAGAAAATGCGAGCGCTCCTGCAGCAGTCAATATGGAACTGGAAGAAGTTTCTGACGTTGAAGCTCCTGCTCCACCTGCTATCCTTATGGATGTGAGTGAAGAGAAATCCAAAGCCCCACAACATGAAGCTTCCATCCAGCTTAACGCATGGGATCCACAGTCGCCTTATCTGAAAAGTCTCAATAATTCACCGGCAGGACAGGAATATTCTACCTACCTGAAACTTAAAGAAGAATATGGCACCATTCCCTTTTTCTATGTAGATGCATCCGACTTCTTCCTGAAAATAGGTCAAAAGGAAATTGCCCTCCTTATTCTCTCCAACCTGGCCGAACTGAAACTGGAATCGCCCCAGCTTCTGAGAATACTTGGTAAGAAACTGCAGCTCATGAATGAACCTGATTATGCGGTGATGGTATTTGAAAAAATTCTAAAGCTAAGAGGCGAAGAAGCACAGTCGTACCGAGACCTGGGTTTAATTTATGAAGCATCAGGGAAATACCAGCAAGCCATAAATATTCTTTACGAAGCAGTGAAACAACCCTGGGATGGAAGATTCCCCGGAATTGAGCTGATTATGCTGGAAGAAATAAACAATATCATTGCACAGCATAAAACGGCGGTCGACTACTCGTTTATGGATAAACGGCTCATTAAAAACATGCCTTTGGATATCCGTGTTGTTCTTACATGGGATACCGACAATTGCGATATGGATCTTTGGGTTACCGATCCCGAAGGCGAAAAATGCCTTTATTCCAACAAACTCACCTATACTGGAGGATTGATGTCGAACGATTTCACCCAGGGTTATGGCCCTGAGGAATTCCTGATCAGGAAAGCGCTGACAGGCGATTATACCGTTGAAGTTAATTATTTCGGCACCCAATCGCAGGACATGCTTGCACCGGTGACCCTTTATCTGACTTTCTACACCAACTATGGAAAGCCCGATCAGAAGAAGCAGGAAACCTCTTTACGGTTGGATGTCGCCAAAGATGTGGTAATGGTAGGAAAGTTCGGGTTTAAGAAGAAATAGTTCTTAATGGGGATTGGACTTTTGTCCTTTCCCTACTTTCAATATAATTTTGAACAGTTCGAATAAACCGTTATTTTTATCCCGACTTAATCAGAACTATAATATAACAATGTCACTCCTCAATATCATCGTTTACGACTACACCGAAAAGGCTCAGTTCGATTACTTTTTTGCGGCTTTAGTACTACTGCTTATGTTGATAGGGTTTTTGTTAATAAAAGCCAGCAAGGCTCCCGATATGACCCGACTCAAAACCAGCGTAATCACACTGATACAACTCGCCCTGATGCGAACCAACCCGAAGAAAAACAAGCTATTCGGAAGAATTGCACTTTTCACGGGAGTATTCCTTGCAGCGGTTTACGCCTACAACTTTTCACACATCAAAAAACCCGAATGGTTTTACGAAACAAGCACCATAACCGGACAACTGGAGAATGTAAGCAGCAAAACTGTAAAAGCCGGAGTTGAAATAAGTTTCACGGTAAACGGCAATAACTTTCAACTGTTGAAAGACAAAGGGTATATCAATAGCCGCAACCTGGCAGTTAACGATTCGGTAACCATCCTTTATTTTACCGACACCAATCCCCACCTCACCCCAGATCAGAAAAAGAAGGTTGTAAAGATGGAGGTTGAGGAGTAAAAAGAAATGAATTGCGCTATGGCGTCACTCTAAAATAATTCTATTTTCAATCCGAAGAATATAACCTGTGATTGGAATTGGTTTTTAACGACTTTAAAATTAGGTTTATTTGTTTAAAAACAAAATGAACACTCGCTAATCTTTAAGGCTTGGTAATTACCACGAATGTTCAAAAAAAAATTCAACCATCATAATTCACATCAGGATGGTTGAAATCTTTGCCTTAGAACTGCAAATGGTTTTCAAAAAGTTTAAAACGAATTCGAAATTACTGCAACACTCAGGCGATTTCAAATATTGCATGTCCGCATTTAACACAAAAGGACAGATGTTTTAAAATTTCACGACAATGTCCGATTAAACTACTCAACTTATTTTCAGTTAAGTATTCCCGAACTCATCTCTGTTATCAATTCCTCTACTACCAGGGGATTAGTTATGTATTTCAATACTGTATGATACTGCAGCCCGCTCATGGACTGTTCGTACCCGGCGTTATATGTCATAACTACCGGCATATGGCTAACACCTGTTCTATCATTTTGCTCTGCCAGAAAATCGTTCAATTCAATTTCAGAAATATCCGCATTTAACAGAATCAGATGAGGCATGGGCAAATATTTCAAATAGACCATTACCTCTTTTGTGCTCACAGCGTAAATTACCTCACATATATTCCCAAGGCTGGAAGATATAAAGCTTCTCACCGGCTCGTCTTTACCAACTACCATAATTAGTTTTCGGCTGCCCGATGTACACTTATTCCGTTGCTTTTTCATTCAGTATTTCTTAAAAGACCTCCCCAATCTCATTCCTACCACTAAACAGGTTTTTCAAATTTAACTCCAAAGTTCTCTCCCGAAATGAAATATAAATTAGAAAGGGATTAGAATCTTCAAAATAGTTCTAATTGGATTCTAATTCACCATTAATACTCTTCTAACAAGGCATTTATTTATTTGTATTCATAAATTGGAAGATATGGAAAATTATAACCGAACAAAGCTTTTACTTATCAGCTTATTGATAGCTACAACTCTAACAAGCGGATGGTTACTGATTAAAAATAATTCTATTAAAATTGAAGCCTTAAAAGAAAAATCAGTTTCTGCCGCAGAGAAAGATATGCTGAATAAGGAAGTGAATGAACTTGCAATGGAGAAAAGGAAAATTGCCGACGAAAACAGTCTCCGTAAAGCTAAAATTGACTCCCTAATGAGTGTTGTAAACCTTCGGAATATTGAAGTCAGAAACTTACTTGCTGCAAGCGCCGATGCTAAAATTCTGAAGAAGAAAATAAAAGAACTGGAACAGGTGAAGAATGAATTGAAAAATGAGGTAGATTACCTGAAACATAACGAATCGAAGCTGAACCTGACTAACTCGAACCTCGAAATTGAGTTAACCAGACTGAAGAAAGAAAATGAAAACCTGCAGGCCGAATTGCTGCTATCGAAAAATCTTTCAACCGACTATATCCTTGTTCGGAATTTAAAGCGGAATCAGAAAATCACAGCATTTGCAAGCCGGACTAAAGCAATTAACGTAAGTTTTGATTTTCCATCGGTTCAGGCTAGCATGCTGGAGGTTAAAGTTGAAACTCCCGATGGACAAACCTTTTCATCCACAGAAAAGAACCTGGTGACCATAGCACCTTCCAATACTCCGGCATTGGAAAGCACTTCAGCGATTCCTTTAAAAAGAATGGATTTAATATTTAAGCCTGGTAAAAAACTCGTGAAAGGCATTTACAAATTCAATATTATTAAGAATAACGAAGTGGTTAACATCATATTAGTTCAATTAAAATAAATTAAACAGCAATTATATTTTTCATTGGTTTTGGTGGTTCCCGGGAAGCTGACATTGTCATTTTCCCGGGTTTTTCTAATCTTGAAACTACTGCCATTGTTAAAAAAGAAACAAGGATTAAATTAAATAATGATTTTTCTTTTGAACTGTTTAAATTAGCAGTAATCATAAATGTATGGAGAATAAGAAACTATTGGTTATTGAAGACGAAAAACGTTTGGCCGAAGTTCTGAAAGCAGGATTTGAAGAACATGGCTATCTTGTTGACACGGCTTTCGACGGATATGTTGGCCGGAATATGGTTCGTAAAAACAAATACGATCTGGTTATTCTCGATATTAATCTTCCTTTGGTAAACGGATACGAGTTATGCAGGGAAATAAGACTGGATAACAAGGAAATACCCATTATTATGCTTACCGCCATGGGTGAGCCCGAAAATAAAATAGCAGGTTTTGATGTCGGCACCGACGATTATGTTATTAAACCATTTGATTTCCAGGAGCTGCTTGCCCGGGTAAAAGTATTCATCAGACGAAGCACCGCTCAGGAAGTAAAAGAAGAAAGCGTTATCACAATTGATGATCTGGTTATAAATCTCACGAAAAAGACTGTTCAGCGCGGCGATACCCTAATTGATCTTACGGCTAAAGAATTTGCCTTGCTGGAGTACCTTGCAAAAAACAAGGGAATTGTTGTTTCAAGAGTCGATATTGCAGAAAAAATCTGGGATATGAACTTTGATACAGGAACAAATTACATAGATGTTTACATCAATTATCTTCGGAAAAAAATCGACAAGGATTTTACAAACAAGCTTATACACACACGTATTGGAATGGGTTATGTATTAAAAGATCCCAATGATTAAGATGAATATCCGGATAAAACTTACAATTCAATTCACGTTAATTATAGGGGTAATTCTTTTAATTTTTACTCTGGCAATATTTTATTTCTCATCGTCGTACAGGCTGAACGATTATAACGACCGACTTAAAAACAGAGCATATACAACCGCACGTTTGCTCCTGAATGTAAAAGAAGTTGATGAAACTTTACTGCGAATAATTGATAAAAATACGCTGGCCTTAAACCAGGAGAGCATTTTTATTTTTGACGAAAATGGCAAACTGGTTTACAATACAGCCGAGTCGGGCTTAAGGGATCCCAAAATATTGGAAAGAGTTAAAGAAGAGAAGGTTTATGAATTTAAACAAGGTGAAAAAGATGCAGTGGGTTTAGTATATGAATACGATAAAAAACAGTATATCATCATAGCCTCGGCTCACGACATTTATGGTATTGCAAAAATAAGAAACCTGAAGATTATCTTAATTGTTGGCTATATCCTGAGTCTGTTGATTTCCATCCTTGCAGGCTCTGTTTTTTCAGGCAAAGCTCTGGCCCCTATTTTGTCAGTTGTTAACCAGGTTAAAAAAATAACTATCACAAACCTAAACCTCCGGGTGGACGAGGGTAATAAAAAGGACGAAATAGCTCAGCTTGCCATTACTTTCAACCAAATGCTTCAACGTTTGGAAGAAGCGTTTATACTCCAAAGGGAATTTTTGTCAAATGCCGCTCATGAGCTTAGAACCCCATTTTCGGTAATGCTTGTGGAAATTGATTACAATCTGATGCAGCAGCGGCCCATCGAGCATTATCAGGAAACTCTCCGAAACCTCTCCAAAGAGTTAAAAAAGCTCAGCAAGTTAACCAACGGACTTTTAGACCTGGCAAAAATTAATTTCAACGAGAAGAATTTTGAATACAGAGCCTTGAGGATTGATGAGTTATTGGTTGAAACCTGCAACGAAGTTCAGAAAAACAATATCGATTTCAAGCCCATTATTGATTTCAGTTCATTTCCCGACGAGGAGGAATATCTATACATAAAAGGCAATGAACAACTTTTAAAAACTGCTTTCAAAAACCTGATTGAAAATGCCTGTAAGTTTTCTTCGAACAAAGAAGTAACCATTAATTTGCTCATCGGAAAAAACAGTGTCGAAATCCAATTCAGTGATCAGGGTATTGGCATATCGGCTGAAGATATATCTAATATATTTGAGCCCTTTTACCGCGGGGCAAATACTCACTTTATCGCAGGTTATGGACTTGGCTTGGCTTTAACACAAAAAATTATACATCTCCACAATGGAAATATTACGGTAAAATCTGAGCTTGGAAAAGGATCTGTTTTTTCTGTTTCATTTCCGGGCATGGTCATGAATCAAAAAAGCTAACCCCCGACAAACTAGCCTATGCCGGGGGTTAAATGCAGGGTGAGGTTTTATCACTTGCATATGCTACAAGTGATAAAAGTAGAGGGATCAAATTAGAAATAAATTAAAGCAAGATTAGAATTACATTATAAGTCTTATTTCAAATTAAGGTACTTCAAAACAGCATCATCTCCCTTCAAAGCTCTGGCGGGTATAGGATTCTCATTATTAAACACCCTAAGTGAATCAGCAGGTAAAATGGTGACAAAGCTTTCGTCGAATGAGTTTTTATAGGGAATTTTACCGGCATCAAGATCTAGATAGTGATCGAAAAAATTATACACCGGAGCTCTTTTAGTTGCTTCATAACCATGACGCTCGCCGGGAAAATGGGCATTATCAACCTTGCTCTCTGCATCATACAGGGAATAAACCTTTTGAATATAAGGGAACTCTATCCTGGGTGTATTCTTTGTCCAGTCGCCCCCGTCGGAAACCAACAGCATAGGTCGTGGTGCGCAAAGTGCTGCAATTTCAACATTGCTTGTCTGGTGCGATTTACTTCTGTGAATGGGCATACCGCTTTCGCATGTACATCCGCCAAAAAAATATGCTGAAACCATTACCACCGGCACCGATACTTTGATCCGACTGTCGAGAGCTGCAATAAGAATTGTCTGGGTACCTCCTCCTGATTCGCCTGTTATTCCTATCTTATCAGAATCAACATCTGGCCTTGTAAGAAGATAATCAAGCACTCTCTTACTGTTAAAGGTCTGAAGCAACAAAGCTATAGGTATTTTATGCGAAACCTGTTTTGAGTCTCCATACCCCACCATATCGTAGGCAAATACGATTGCTCCCATTTTGGCAAAGCATGCTGCCCGTATTTGGACTTCATCCGACATTCTTCTGTCGGGCCAATGTCCATGTGGTGTTAAAATAGCAGGGCATTTCTTATCGGTTTTGAGAGGCCGGTACAAATTTCCGGTGATGTAAAAACCGGGAAAACTTTCAATGGCGATGTTTTCGACAATATAACCATCCATCGTCCTTGTATTTCTGATGATGGGCTGAAAACTATTACTTACCTGCGGCATCTGATCGAGTTTCATTCCTTTAATCAAACCCTGCCGGATTATATCCCCGCGCTTTTCCCAATCGGCCTTCGTTTTCCATTCGGCCGACCATTTCTTTAACATCTGGTTTCCCTGATCTTCGGTCCAGTAATTACCCTGGCACAACATGTTATCCTGGGCGTTTATTCCGGTAACAGCAAGAAAAAAAATATGCAAAAGCAAAATGGTCTTACATCTGATTTTCATAGCCAACAATTAAGTTTGAATTACATTATTTCCTGTCTACTTTAAGTTCTCGCCGAAAGCCCAGCCTTTACGCACGGGTTCCTTGATATAAACATCAAGATCAGGACGGTTCGTCATTTTCATGTTAACAGCATCGTATTCCAGTTTGGTGGCAAAGCGTTGAGCTAAAACACCAACAAGAACCATTTCGTTAAGCTCGGCTGCATAATTGAAATTTGCTCCGGGCAGACTATTGCTCTTAATGGCATCAATCCATTCTTTTTGAGGCTGTTCTTCGCCAATTCGCGGTATGGTTTTCGCAGGAGGATTCTTCTGAAATTCAGCCAATTCCTCTTCCGAAACCAACAACCGGGGCTCATTAGGTCTTCCGCCGGTCATAAGGGTTTTCTTATCTCCAACCATCACCATTCCTGTTGAAGGCAGCTCTTTAATTCCCCATTCAGGTCTGATCTCCGGCTTTGAACCACCTTCGTGCCAGGTCATCGTAACGGGAACTTTGTCGCCGCGTGCACCAAATTCGAATTTCACAACTGATTCATCGGGTATGAAACTATGATCGGGTGCAGGATTCGGAACAATTCCTTCAGCCGTCAGCGGATTTCCCAGGTTTAAAGCCCAGAATGGCCCATCGAGGGTATGACAGGACCAGTCGCCAAGCATGCCATTTCCAAGATCGTAAAATCCACGCCACGATTTAGGTACATAAACACTGTTATAAGGGCGTTCAGCAGCTGGACCAAGCCAGAGGTCCCAGTCGAGATATTCAGGAACAGGTTGGGCCGATGGAGGAAAAGCGTCGGGTTTTGTCCAGTAACCGCCTGGTTTAAAATCGAAAGGTCCGAACCAGGCATGCACTTCCTTCACTTGCCCGAGGATACCTGCATCGTACCATTCTTTAATTAAACGTATACCATTGGTGGTATGGCCCTGATTTCCCAGCTGGGTAATAACTTTATAATAATTTGCAGCTTTTTTCATGGTTCGGAGCTGCCAGATATTGTGAGCAAGAGGTTTTTCGCAGTAAACATGTTTTCCCAGCTCCATGGCTGCCATAGTTGCAGCAAAATGGGTATGGTCGGGAGTTGATACAATTACAGCATCAATTTCACTTCCCATTTCGTCGAACATCTTCCGGAAATCTTTGAACCGCTTTGCCTTTGGAAACGCTTTAAAAGCCCGTGCTGCACGGTTCTGATCCACATCGCAAATTGCAACAATATTTTCCTTCATTAAAAGAGGCGAATTCTTATCATCCTTCTTTTCTTTTTCCTCGCGCTCATGCTCAAAAACGCTCCAGTTTTGAACACCGCGTCCGCCTGCACCTATGAGTGCAATATTTAACCTGTTATTGGGTGAACATCCTATTAAATTTGGAATGAAAAAAGCACCGGCCACAGCGGCTGATGAGGTCTTAAAAAAACTTCTGCGCGTAAAATGATTCATTTTTCTTTGGTTAAGATGTAAAACATTTTGTAAGGATAGTAATTTTTCAGGCATTATCGGGCAAATTTATCAAAACTTTGGTGCCTTTTCCAATACTACTTTCAATAGCAATGGTACCTCCGTTAAGTTCAATAAATTCCTTACAAACCAGGAGACCTATTCCGGTTCCTGTTTCATTGCTGGTTCCGGGTACCGATCTTACATTTTCGACTGAAAAAAGGGAAGATAAAACTGTTGCCGGCATACCCGTGCCCTGATCTTCAATACAAATCTCCGTACCATCTGTCAATTTTCGTGAACTGATTAAGATCGTTCCTCCTTCGTACGAATACTTAACAGCATTATTATATAAATTACTAATAACCACGCCCAAAGTATATCTGTCGGCAACCACCTGTGCCACAGTCGAAATATCGATAACTGTTTTTAACCTTTTAGCTTCAGCTGATGATGAATAAGGCTCAATTGACATGCTTACAATGGCTCGGATAAATATAACCTCCCTGTTTAAGAGTAATTTATTTTGTTGTGAATTTGCCCACTGTAAAAGGTTTTCGAGGAGGCGTGATGCACTGTGAGACGATTTTTCCAGATTGTGAAGGAGAATATTTCTACGGTTCTCATCAAGCTTAATCCTATCGCTGTTCAGCAGTTCAATAACTCCGGTAATATGAGCAAAAGGGCTGCGTAGATCGTGTGCTATTATTTGAAACAGCCGGTCTTTGGTTTGAATACTGTGCTGAAGTTCTGCATTTTTTGATTCAATAACCTTGTTATATTTTTTTGCAAGACGGTGATAGAAAAACAAAAAGATGGTACCAAAAAATGCAATCAATAACTGAATTGACAGGAATGAACGTACCTGAAAAATCAATGCTTTTTCAAAAACTCCTGCCGGAAAAGTCACACTTATTCCCCCTCTTATATCACCTGTTTTATATCCCTGATGTGCGTGACATTTTAAACAACTGGCCTGAGTTGCCAGTGGTGCCATATAACGATAAATTTTCCCATCATCACTTTTGGTTAAAATAATTTGTTCTTTGGTTTTTCTATCCTCGAACAACTTTAACATCTCCGTTTCCCAGGCATCAGGCTTGTTGGCAGGACGGATCGGTTTTAAACTTGTAATATGGAAGCGTGTATCTTCTTTGGATTTTGTAATTTCCGAGATTTGCCTGGTCATATAGGCCGGGTTTATCTTTGTCAGCTTCATTCCATTTATGGTAACAATATCCCGCAAACTATCCACAAGATAAACATTGGGCTGAGATTTTTCGGTAACCGGCACATAAACACCACCATGTTCCGAGTTCCAGATACGCGACTGAACAATGAGTTCGAAAAAAGCCCTAGCCTTACTTAACGCCATTTCCCGATTTTGTATCAGAATTGCCCTATACTCAGCTATAAACAGTACACCCACCACAAAAAGCCATCCGAGCATCAACCAAAGTAAGTACTTAACCTTCATAAAAGCTATGTAAACTACTTAAAGTTAATAATAAATATTCTTTTTATTTTCATCCGGTCAATTATTTTGGGGTAAGAAACTCAGGTTAGCATTTGTTAAATTTAATTAAATTCCAAAATAATATTTTTCAGAGATCCTAACGTTTTAGGAGCAAACAGACGTTCTCTAAAAATTTTCTGAAAATTTCAGCTCAAATACCATTAAGCCGTTAAAAATAAAAAACTATATTGCGCTGAAAATAAGTATAAACAAACTAAACTCCAATTAATTATCAGCAGCCAACTTATAAATACTGCTTCATAATCTTGATTTAGTTTTCATAATTAACTCTATCTGACAAATAAATTATAATTATCAATGAAAAAAGAACTTAGCGAAGTTTTGCTAATTGATGAAGAAAAATGTGTCAACTGCCACAAATGTATTTCGGTATGCCCCGTAAAGTATTGCAATGATGGAAGTGGTGAAGTGGTAAAGGTAAATAACGACATGTGCATTGCCTGCGGCACATGTATAAAAGCATGCACACACGAAGCGAGGTTTTACAGAGACGATATCAAATCATTTCTGACAGATCTCAAAAACGGTCAGAAAATTGTTGCCATAGTGGCACCTGCAATTGCAGCCAATTTCCCCGACAATTACTTACGCATTAACGGCTTATTAAAGAAAATGGGCGTTGAAGCTGTTTTCGATGTAAGTTTCGGTGCTGAATTAACAGTTAAATCATACCTCAATCACCTGGAAAAAAACAAGCCCAGGAGCATAATTTCGCAGCCATGTCCGGCACTTGTAAGTTATATTCAGATTTACCGTCCGGAGCTGCTGCCTTATCTGGCCCCGGCCGACAGTCCCATGGTTCATACAATGAAAATGATAAAGCACTTTTATCCCCGGTATGCCAATCATAAAATAGCCGTTATATCACCGTGTGTAGCAAAAAAACGTGAGTTCGACGAAGTAGGAATTGGAGATTACAATGTCACCATAAAAAGGCTGAATGAGTTTATAGAAGAAAATGAAATCGATCTTTCACGAATCAATGCAATCGATTACGATAACCCGCCGGCAGAAAGGGCAGTGCTTTTCTCCACTCCCGGAGGATTGCTCCGGACAGCCGAAAGAGAGGTGCCGACCATAGGAAGCATCTCCAGGAAAATTGAAGGAAAAGATGCTGTTTACCCGTATTTTGATGCCTTGCACGAGGAAATAAAAGCCAACCGTGCACCTGTGCTTATCGATTGTCTTAACTGCCACAACGGATGCAATGGCGGCCCGGGCACCCTCAACGAAGATGCTCATGCTGATAGAATAGAATATTTTGTTGAAAAGCGAAAAAAAGAGGCTCAAACAAATTATTCATCAAAAAAAGATGTTGATAAAACTCTTGATAAATACTGGAAAAAAGATATTTATAGTCGTTCATACGACGATTTGTCGGATAATAATATTGTAGTTTACCCATCAGAAGATCAGCTTCAGCAACTGTACAAAAGTATGCGCAAATTCAAGGAATCCGATTTCTATAATTGTGCCTACTGCGGTTATAATACATGCGAAAAAATGGCTGTAGCAATTTTTAACGGTTTAAATAAAAAAGAAAACTGTTACCAGTATAAATCGAGCATTATTGAAGAACTTGCTGAAAGTGTGAAAAATACCAGCAGCAATCTGATTGATAAAAGCAGTGACATTAAAAAGTCGGTAAACAAAATAGATGGCGTAACCGGAAAGCTCTCAACCGAGTTCGAAATGCTGCTCAGTATGGTTAACTCCAATGCCAACAAGCTGAACGATTTTGACAAAATTGTGAATACGCTGTCGGGCATTTCGCGTCAGACCAACTTACTGGCTTTAAATGCCGCCATTGAGGCAGCAAGGGTTGGCGAAAACGGCAGGGGATTTTCGGTGGTTGCCACCGAAGTAAAGAAGCTGGCAGAACAATCAGGGGCTGAATCGGAAAAAATTAAACCCTACCTCGACGAAATAGCTCAACTGTTTGGCAACCTCAGCAATAGTGTCCGCAATGCTTCTTCAAGCTTCTCCGATTCCACAAAAGTTAACCTGGAAATCAGGGATAACCTGAATCAAATAGGGGGTATGATTGCAGAACTGGACGACAAAACAAATTTATTTACAAATCAGGCACACGATATACTGGGCGAGAAAGGTCATAAATAAAGGGGAAAGCATATTTCTATGCTTTCCCTGAATATTTAAAGAAATAATAAAAGGGCACACTGCTAAGAATCAGTAATAAACCGATAGCGGATTTCCCCGGTTCTGTCCAGATGGTATGTACCGTTAAAGCTATCGAAAACAAAAGGAAAAGAACCGGCACCACCGGATAACCTGCCACCTTTCCCTTAATGGTTCCGGTTCTTTTCAGCTTTATAAGTGCCACAGCCAACAATCCATAGAACATAAAAGCAGTAAAAACAACCATATCGGTAAGCATATCGAACGATCCCGAGAAAAGCAGAATGCAACTCCAAACCATGCTGTAAATCAATGCGACAACCGGGGTCCGGAATCGAGGATGCACTTTTGCTGCATTGCGAAAGAAATATCCTTCATGTGCCATACGGTAATATTTACGAGGCAAACTTATGATATTACCATTTAGCGCTCCGAATGAACATACCAGAATGAGTATCTGCAATATAAGTTTCCCATAGTTTCCAAAAATGATCTCTGCAACTGGCAAAGCACCAATTTCACTTTCGCCGATGCTTCGGATTTCATCCAGGGACAATACATACATATACACATAATTTACAGCAATGTAAAGCACTATCGTAATCGATATTCCCAGGATTAATGCCAGTGGCAAATTCCTGCGGGGATTTATAATTTCCCCCGAAATATTGGCCGGGTAGATCCAGCCGTCGTATGCCCATAAAGCAGCAAGCATGGCTGTTAAAAACCCGCTCATAAACGACCATGTTTCAGTTGAACTTACATTGATAATTGCTTCCGTTTCGGTTTCGGGTTTGGAATATGCCAGCCCCAAAACAATCAGCAGGAGTATTCCCAGAATTTTAGCGGAAGTTATAATGTTATTGATCAACCCGCTTTCGCGCGCTCCAAGGCAGTTTACTGCCGTTAAAAGAATTATGGTAAAAATCCCAAGGATTTTAATGCCCGAATTAGCAAAAGGAAAAATATAGCCGGCAATGGAAATGTGTTCCCAGGCCTCAAAAGGATTGGGCAATGGAATAATGGAGTTTACCGTTTGTGCAAATAAGAAAGCAATAGCAGCATTTACTCCCGTGCCAACAATCATAAAATCGGACCACCCTGAAACAAAAGCGAAAAACTTTCCGAACGCTATTCTGAAATATTCGTAAGTTCCGCCCGATTCTTCGGTAAGGGTAGCAAGTCCGCCAACCGTTAATGCTCCAAGCAAACTGATAACACCGGCCGCTATCCATGCGAGTATAATGGCTCCCTCCCCCAGTCCGGTTTTTGCCATGGGTACTATCTTCATGAAAATACCGCTTCCAACCACCAGCCCCGCAACCAGCAGCGTGCTGGTAAACAGGCTCAGCTCCCGTTTAAGCTTAATGTCATTTTGTGATTTATTTTCCATTGAATACATTTTTGGTGGAAGTTCCGCCGGATTCAAAGGTATAAATTCTGTGTCTACTTATCGTCAAACGAGCTTATTAACTTCCCGGACAATTCAGGCCAACGCATTCATTATCCATGCATTCTTCCAATCCTGTTACTTCATTATTCATTAACTTAGTTAACTTTCAATTTTTATATTATTTTTAAGCCTTGAAAAGCTTTTTATTAACTAACTCAAAAATCAACTTTATGAAGAATCTGCATAGTAGAAGAGATTTTTTTAAACTTACGGCCGGAGGAGCTGTTTCTCTTGCTGTTTTAGCTGCCTGCAAATCTGACAAAAAAAGTTTTGGCGTTGGAATTCAATTGTATACAATTCGTGATGCCATGACCGCCGATCCAAAAGGAAGCCTGAAAAAAGTTTCGGACCTTGGATATAAGAACCTTGAGCTGGCAAATTATGCCGATGGTAAGTTCTATGGCTTTGCTCCAAAAGAATTCAAGAAAATTGTAAGCGATTTAGGTATGGATATCCTGAGCAGTCACACCCAGGTTGAAGCTGCCGGAATTACGCTCGATAATGCTAAAAAAATGGCCGACGACCATGCCGAACTTGGCGTAAAATATTGCGTTCAGCCCTGGGTAAACGAACCCGACCGCAATATTGAAACTTACAAAAAGATGGTTGGCGACTGGAATGAGGTTGGAAAGATTATGAAAGAAGTTGGTATTCAGTTTGCATATCATAATCACAACTTTGAATTTAAAACCGTAGACGGAATAGTTCCTTATTATGATATTTTTATGAAGGAAATGGATCCAGCCCTTATCACCATGGAAATTGACCTTTTCTGGGTAAGCAAAGCCGGACAGGATCCTGTTGAGATGTTCAAGAAATATCCGGGCCGTTTCCAGCTGTTCCACATGAAAGATATGCTTCACAAAGAAGAACCCTTCTTTGATGTAATTAAAGACGACGTTTGCTCGGTTGGAGCTGGTGTGATCGAGTTCAAAACCATTCTGGCATCGAAAGACGTTGCCGGCATGAAGTATTTATTTGTGGAAGACGATAACCAGGGTAACGGAAAACCATTCGAAGGAATCGAAACCAGTATCAATAATCTTACCTCCAAGATTTTGGTATAACTTCACAGGTATAATTAACAAAGGCCGCCTCCGGATTTTTCCAGGGCGGCCTCTTTGTTTACATACTATTCATATTTGAGCGACTCAACCGGATTGCGGTTGGCAGCATTAAAGGTTTGATATAAGATGGTTACCATGGTAAAAAGAAATGCAATGCCTGCTGCCGCAAAAAACGGCCAAAGAACAATATCCACTTTATAAGCAAAATTGTCGAGCCAGTTTTTTACGCCAAAATAAGCCAAAGGACAAGCAATTACATTGGCAATTAAAACCCATTTTGCAAATTGCCCCGAGATCAGTCTGATAATATCTAAATTGCTGGCCCCATGTGTTTTTCTGATACCAATTTCTTTGGTCCGCTGCAGCGAAAAGAAATTGATCAATCCTAGCAAACCCATACAGGCTATTAATATCCCGAAGATTGTAAAATAGCCCAGCAACTTGCCGGTTCGCGTTTCTGTTTTGTATTGATTTTCGTAAGTCTGATCCAGGAATTTATAGCTAAAAGGAAAATCGGGGTTATACTTCTTTGTAACCTTCTCAAGTATTTTCAATTGTTCCTGAATATTTCCCGGGTTAAATTTTACAAATACCATACTCACCCTTGGACGCAGAAAAATAATCATGGGCGACAATGGCTTTGAGAGAGGTGCAAAGTTGAAATCCTTCACCACACCCACAATGGTACCTTTTTTCTCGTTAACAGAAATGACACTTCCCACCGGGCTCGAAAATCCCATCTTTTTAACGGCTGTTTCATTCACAATGAAAGATGATTCCTGATCGCCGGGAAATTCCGGCGAAAAGCCTCTTCCTTCCGAAACTTTTATACCAAATGTCTTCAGCATATCGTAATCGCCGTAAAGCATTGCAAAACCCTGTTTATTATCAGGCGACTTCCCTTCCCAGGTTATTCCCGATTCATGGTTTCTGATTTCAATCGGAAGATCTGAAGCCAGACAAACACTGTTCACAGCGGGATTATTCAAAAGATCACTTTTATAGGCATCGAAATTTGTATATAAAGCCCCCCGACGAAGAAAATACACGGTTTTCTCCTTATCGATGCCAATCTTTTTATTAATCATGTAGCCCGACTGCAACCACACAAACAATGTGCAAACCGTAAGAAAAACAACAATGCAGAACTGCAGTATAACCAAACCTTTACGGAAAGCAACACCTCTTTTACCCGACGAAACCGCTTCTTTCAAAACCTTTACAGGTTGAAATGACGAAAGGAAAAACGCCGGATATATCCCTGATAGAAAACCTGTTAGCAAAATAAAGATCATCAACGCCAGGTAAAGCAATGGATTGGAATAGTCAATCGCCAGTTCTTTCCCGGTAAATTCGTTAAAGAATGGAAGTGCAAATTCTACCAGGATCATAGCCACAATATTTGCTATAAAAACCATTAACACCGACTCGCCCAAAAATTGCCTGATGAGCTGAGCATTACCCGAACCAACAACCTTGCGGATACCCACTTCTTTGGAACGTTTACTGGCTCTGGCGGTCGACAGGTTAATAAAATTGATACATGCAATTAACAGGATGAAAAAAGCAATGATCGAGAAAATCTTTACATACTTAATATCTCCGGCACTTTTATTCAAAAGATCGAATTCCAGACCGGCTGAATATAAATGGATTTTATTCAAAGGTTGCAGAAAAAGCTCGAAGGTTGAGTTCGGGTCTTTACGGACATGAAAATCCCTGATCTTTTTCTCGAAGGCAGCAACCTGCACCTGAGGATCGAGTCTGATGTAGGTGTTTAACATCAAATATTCCCAGTTTTCATCAAGGTTTTGTCCGACTTTTTTAAAGAGCGATAATGGCACAATAAAATCGACAACAACATGTGAGTTCCCTGGTAAATCCTCATAAACACCCGAAACCTTCATATCAAACTGGTTATCGAATTTTATGACCTTCCCAATTGGGTCTTCTTTTCCGAAATATTTCCGGGCCAGCGTTGAGCTAAAAATAATTGAAAACGGCTCCTCAAAAGCAGTCTTTGCATTTCCGCGTAAAAAGGGAGTCTCAAAAACATCGAAAAAAGTGGAATCGGCCAAAAAACCATTCGGTTCATAAGTGCCTTCCTTGTTTGGTTCTCTTAATAGAACATCTGAATTTGTAAGCAAATTGAACGAAACCAGTCGCGTGAGTTTTTTAATTTCGGGGTATTGTTGGGCCAACGGATGCGCGATACCCGGCGCTGTAAGTCCGCCTTTGGATTCGGTTTCCTTCCCTTTAAGATTTGTGCAGATCCTGTAAATATTCCTGTAATCATTAAAACC
Source organism: Bacteroidota bacterium (assembly GCA_021779665.1). Lineage (GTDB taxonomy): Bacteria > Bacteroidota > Bacteroidia > Bacteroidales > JAAUTT01 > JAAUTT01. The sequence continues at coordinate 30,091 of JAJYAG010000061.1, forward strand.
GGTATCGAACCTGCTCTCATCCAGAACCCATAAGGCAATAAGAATAAAAGTGGCCATGCCGATGGCTAGTCCAAAAATGTTGATCAGGGAGAAACTCAGGTTTCTCTTCATAATACGCAAGGTGATATGCAAATAATTCTTAAACATTGCTTGTAAATTTTAGTCTTTAGTAGTTATCCAATTATATGCCTCAGGAACTAAAAGTAAGAAAAACAATGTTTTATATAAATCATTTTTGAAGGAATCAATGAGGAGTGTGTGTAATTTTTATACATTTGCGTATAAAAAGGTAACAATGGCTCCAAAAGAAAAAGGTAAAATCCTTATTGTTGACGATAATGATGGTATTTTAAAAACCCTCAGGTTTACACTGCGTAACGAATTCGACGAGATTTTTACCATTCGCAATCCCAACCTGATTCTATCCACCCTCAAGCAAAACAATATCGACGTTATTCTGCTCGATATGAATTTCAATGCGGGACAGAATACCGGGAATGAAGGCATTTTCTGGCTTTCAGAAATTCTGAAGGCCGACCCTGAAGCCATTGTGGTAATGATAACAGCATATGCCGAAGTTGATCTGGCTGTAAAGGCAATTAAAATGGGCGCACTCGATTTTGTGGTTAAACCATGGAACGACGAAAAGCTGCTTACCACCTTACAAACTGCCCGTAAGCTGCGTTTATCGAAAAAGGAGCTTCAGCAACTGAAGCAAAAACAACAGGTGATCAGGGAAGAAATCAATAAACCCGAAACACTGCTTGTTTACCAAAGCGAAGTGATGAAGAAAACCATGGAAATGGCTCAAAAGGTAGCTGTAACTGATGCCAATGTTTTACTTTACGGAGAAAACGGAACAGGAAAGGAACTGATAGCAAGAGAAATACATAATAATTCGAAGCGAAAATCGGAACTCTTTTCATCAGTCGACCTGGGTTCTATCAGCGAAAGCCTTTTTGAGAGTGAACTTTTTGGCCATGTCAAAGGAGCCTTTACCGATGCCAAAACAGACAGAATGGGTCGTTTTGAGGCAGCACACGGAGGAACTCTGTTCCTGGATGAAATCAGTAATCTGAGCTTTTCGCTGCAATCAAAGCTTCTCTCAGTTTTGCAGAACCGACAGGTTTTTCGTTTGGGAAGCACTCAACCCATAACGGTTGATGTGCGGCTTATTTCGGCCACTAACCGTTCTATTCAGAAAATGATTGCCGAGAATCTTTTCCGGGAGGATTTACTTTATCGTATCAATACCATTCAGATCGAAATACCACCGCTGCGCGAAAGAGGCGAAGACATAATCCTTTTGGCCGAAAATTTCCTGAGAATTTATGGCCGTAAATATGATAAACCTTCGCTGAAACTAAATTCGCCTGTCTCCGAAAAGCTTTTACAATACCACTGGCCGGGAAATGTGAGAGAGTTGCAGCATACCATTGAAAAGGCGGTAATTCTAAGCGAAAGCAACATCATTACCGAAAAGGATCTCTTTTTTAATATGGGAAATATGGCCAGTCCTTCTGTTGCCGAACTTTTCAACCTTGAGGAAATTGAAAAAATTACCATCAAAAACGCTATTGAAAAGTGTCGTGGAAACCTCACCAGTGCTTCCGAACTTTTAGGAATTTCGCGTAAAACGCTTTATAACAAAATTGAAAAGTATGGTCTTTAGTCGTTTCTTTGGAGTTCTGTTTTTCAGAATTCTGCTGCTGCTGTTTACATGTTTTGCGATAGCTTTTATTGTCGTCATAAAAAAATACTGGTTTACGGCAATTGGACTGTTTATTCTGCTGGGTATTCAGGTGTATGCACTTCTGGCATTTCTGAATAAGACTAATGAATATATCGCGAAATTTGTGAACTATCTCCGCGAAGAAAATACAAACTTTCAAATTCCGGAGCGACTCAAAAAACCTCCATTCGACAAACTAATCCAATCACTTCAGGAAACCGGCTTATTTATCAGGAAAACCATTTTATTGAAAGAGCATCATTATCATTACCTCCAATATATTGTGAATTCCGTGGGTGTTGGTATCGTTGTATTTAACAGGAGTGGGGACGTTGATCTGATTAACCCTTCAGCCAAGGGTTTGCTCAATATCAGGGGCTTATCAAACATCAGTGAGTTAAATGCCATTGACGAAACTTTTGAGAATCTGCTTATCTCCATCAAACCCGGAGAGGACCGGTCTCATAAAGTAATGATCAACTCCCAGCTTTATGTATTTTCATTCAATGCTACCGAGTTCAAAATCGCCGATAAATATTACAAATTAATTGCTTTTCAGAATATACGGGAAGAGCTGGATCAAAAGGAACTGGAATCGTGGCAAACCCTCATCCGCATTCTGTCGCATGAGCTGATGAACACCATTACGCCTGTAAACTCTCTCACCAAAGCACTTGTAAAAATGTACCAGGGAAACCCTGCAACCGATGATCTGAGAATTAAAGAAGACACCCGAGAAGGACTTGAACTGATTTCCGAACGTGTAACGGAGCTACTCTCGCTGGTGGAGCGGTATAAAATTCTAAGCAGGCTTCCCTCGCCTAATTTTAAGCAAATATCTATCAATTCGTTAGTTGGAAACGTTGTCGCCCTCCTAAAACCGGAAGCAAGCGAAAAAAGTATAGCAATAAACCTGATGGTTTCTGATCCTGAAATTACAGCAGTGGCCGACGAACAAATGCTTTCGCAGGTGCTGATCAATGTTATTCGGAATGCTATTGATGCCACAAAAGAGGCTGACAATAACCTTATTGATATTTCGGTAAAGAAAGTGGAAAGTCGCGCCGAAATACGTGTAACCGATTATGGAAAAGGAATTACAGCCGATGAACTGAATAAAGTCTTTATACCCTTTTACACCACCAAACCAAATGGCTCGGGAATTGGATTAAGTCTGAGCCGGCAGATTATGCGGCTGCATAAAGGGCAGATCACAGCAGTATCGAATCCTGGTGAATTTACAACCTTTATTGTATCAGTCTAAGCTGAAACTATCTAATAAAATTTGTCATTACCTTTTGGGCAGGTGTTGGAGCCGGGAGGATATCCTTCGTTTGTTCTTTCATTTTCAGTAACCAGGCCATATTGTTTCCAAGCACCTCCATAATCTGAACGCCCTCTGCATCCTGAACCACTTCACCTGGCATGCGGCCATGAATAACATTCCAGTAGTTGGACGTGGCAAGTATCATCTCCGAATAAGTAAGATAATGGTTTAAGCTGTCGAAAGTTGCCGAACCACCGGTACGTCGTACCGCAACAACAGCAGCTCCCACCTTTTGACGGAATAAACCACCGTTACTGCCGGCAACATAAAAAGCACGGTCCAGAAAGCTTTTCATGGTTCCGGGAATACCGGCATAATGTACCGGCGCACCAAGAATTAACCCATCGGCATGTTTCATAACCTGAATCGACTCATTCAACGAATCCGTTGTAATGGAACATTTTTCATCCCTATTCAGCCGGCACTTTCCGCAAGCCAGGCATCCCCGGATTGCCTTATTACCAATATGCAGAATTTCGAAATCAATTCCCTGCTCTGATAGTTTTGAGCCAACCATGGTTAAAGCATTGTATGTATTGCCCTCTTTATTGGGACTTCCGTTAATGGCCACTACTTTCATGAATGTTACTTTAATATTTGCCCCAATGTTAATCATTTCTCCTTTTCAATATTCACCTGAAAGGGCAAATATTGCAATCTATTTCAGAAACCGCATGATATCCACCTCCAGGTCCAGCGGCTTTCCATCTTCAAGATGATCAACAAAATGATTTGCCATGAAAGGGGCTAATGAGGCACCTTTCGCGCCTAACCCGTTAAAAATCCCTATCTTAAAATGCTCAGGATGCATTCCGATTAAAGGCTTTCTATCCTTTACTGCAGGGCGGATCCCAGCATAATGGCCCACAATCTCGTAAGGATATTCAAGCAAATTATCCAGCTTTTTTGTAAGTTCATTTCTTCCGGCATTGGTAGGAATTTCATTCAGGTTATCCCATTGATAGGTAGAACCGACTTTATAAAAATCATCGCCAAGAGGCAGTATAAAAACATCTTTCATCCAGATTTTACTTTGTTTAAAATCACGGCAATGAATAATCAGGATCTCTCCTTTTGCCAGCAAAAAAGGAAGCCACGAGAAAAAAGAATTGGAAGTAGCCTGATACCCTTCACAAAATATGATTTTACCAAACCGGCTGTTATTCCACTCAATACTGCCTTCATTAAATATCAAATCCTCATTCCTGACAGAACACTCTGCCAGCATATTTTCTAACAGAAGTCGTGACCTGAATAATTTTAAAAGCTTTGCCATATCCACATATCCGGCACCGGTTATCTCAATTACATCCTGGGTTTCCGTTCCCTCATCCGAATTAAAATAGCT
>JAJYAG010000245.1 GCA_021779665.1 Bacteroidota bacterium
GGCTGAAGCGTAAATCCGGGTACAAAATAAACAGCCGAGCCATAATATGTCTTGCCGGCTACGGGAGTTGCATCTCCATAGTCTTTGTACATTTCAGGATAGTACAGATAAAAAAGAATCTCCGTTCCATGGAACATATAACGTGTGCTCCACCCGTCTGTGCCGGTTGGCAGATTTCCACCAGTATTGGAAGCTGCTCCTGAAAACCCCGGGAGCTTACCTTGCAGATCTTTATTGGAGAAGCCAGCTGAGAATTTTATTTTATAGGTCAAATAAAGTTCATCGTATCCCTGGCTGAATTTTCCATGCCATTGAACACCAGAACTGTCCATTCCCATTTCACCTTTCGGAAAGCTTATTTGCAGGTTTTTGGATGAATTTTCAGTCATAATTTTTCCATATCCAAGGGCATGATTAGCCCACGAAGGGTAATTCCAGTCTCTTTTCCATTCGGTTTCTTTATAAGCTCCTTCGGTGTCGTTTTCAAAATTGTGCGAAAAAATAATATTGAAAATCTGATTGAAAGAGGCTTCATCAGTTATTTGTGATTTAGTAGTCTGTAACTGTGCCGATAAGCCGAAAATAAGGCACATAATTATCCTGAACGACTTAATAAAGTTGTTTTTGGGTTAATAAATACTTTAAGATTCGATAAGGCTGGGTTAAACTCTAAGGCTTGATGAACAGAAGTTCAATTTTGTTTTTAGTAAAAAGGTTCTGTAGTTTTATCCATCTCCTCAATCCGTTTCATTTAACATTAATAATAGCTTTTGCCGATTTTACGCGGTGTTTAGGGATTGGTTACCCGTTTTTTGGTTATATAAAACAGGCATATCTAACAATCGCCACGGATTGCAGATGATTATTGATTAGAAAAAATTTAATGGTGATAAAAAATATTTATACCAAGAAATTGGTAATCAGGTTATTTATTATTAGTCTAAAAAAAAATAATATATACTTCTGTTTTGATGTTGTTAGTCCTTTTGTACGAAGTATATATCCTAAATCTGACTATTCGAGCAAACCTTTTATATGCTTGATATGTTCTTACTATGTTGAAATATTTAAAAAATAAGTAATGGCTGTGATCCATATTTCCTTTGATTTTCCGGATAAAGTTGACAGAAAGAAAACAGTTGCTATTCAAAACCTTGTAAACAGTTATGCTTTTAATAACATAGTTTTTTCGCTCAACAGAACTGCTTCAAGTTTTACAAAATTGAAAATCTATAAGGAAGATCATGGATACACGCTTCAAGTAACAGGATTTCCATTTGGAATTCTACTGAAGTTTTGGATGTTTATTGCATACAGGCGGATTTTAAGAATAATTAAACATGAGGGTATAAAACCAGAAATGATACACGCACATAAACTTACTTTTGAGGGTATAATTGCCTTTTACCTCTCTAAAAAGTTGAAAGTTCCTTTTATAACCTCAATTAGGGGAGCTGATGTATATGTGTTGAAAAATAAGCCATTAAGTCGAAGTTTTTACCAAAAAATTGTAAATAGTGCTTCTCGTGTCATTTTCATTGCACCTTGGGCTATGAAACCCATGAAGATACTCTTAGGCTCTCAGATCTTCGAAGGGAAAACAGAACTTCTGCCTAACATTGTTAACCTTAGTAAACGCAATAATGCTCTTTTTGAAAAAGGGCAGAAGTTTGTAACAGTTTTTCGCTTTAAGAAGAATATTTACAAGGTTAAAAATATTAATAGGATGATCAAGGCATTTGATCTTGTTTTCAGAAAATATCCCGATTATAGCTTGGACATCATTGGAGATGGGCCATTAAAAAGCAAGATAATTGAGGACATTAACCTAACAAGCCATCCACAGAATTATTTCTTAAAAGGTGAGATTGAAAACGAGATGCTTGGAAAGGTTTTATCTGGTTACCTCGGCTTTGTTCTTCCAAGCTTTCCTGAAACATTCGGACTCGTTTTCGTAGAGGCCCTTTCCTCAGGAATACCAGTAATTTATTCACGTAATGCGGGTATTGATGGTTATTTTGATGATTATCAGGTAGGACTTGCTGTAAATCATCGGTCGGTGGAGGAAATAGCTGCTGCAATTGAAGATATAATTGAAAATAATCGTAGGTATACTCAGAATATTGAAAATATGATAAAGTCAGGTTTCCTGCATCAGTTTTCAAGAGATTCTGTAGGCGAACGTTATTCTGAAATTTTAAAAAAAGTAAGTTAAACAATTCTAATTAACTGGAAAGATGAAAGTAATGCACGTTGGGAAGTATTTCTCCCCTTTTAAAGGTGGAATGGAGGATCATTTGTATAATTTATGTCTTTCAATTAAGGATAAAGTACAACTTGAACTTTTGGTATTTAATCATAAAAAGGGAACAAGTGTGGAGCAGTTTTATGGTAATAAGCTTATAAGGCTCTCGAGAGATATTTATGCATTCTCAACTCCTATGAATTTTTCCATATTAAAATATATACGAGAGTTTGATGGCGATGTGATTCATTTGCATGAACCAAATCCTATCGCAGCTTTGGCTTGTTTGATCGGAAGCAGGGGGAAAAAAATTGTAATAACATATCATTATGATATTGTAAAGCAAAAGTATTTATACCTTCTGTATAAGTTCATTCAGAATAAAATATTAAGCTGGTCAACCAAAATTATTGTTACAGCAAGAAATAACATGATATATTCACAAGTCCTTCCAAAATATATGGAAAAATGTGTTGTCATTCCTTTGGGAATTGATGTGAGCAAGTTTGAACTAACTGATCAGATAAGGACTGAAGCTACGCAGATTCAAGATACTTATAAGAAAAAAATTGTTTTATTTGTTGGAAGGTTGACGTACTATAAAGGTGTTGAATATCTTTTAAAAGCGGTTGTTGGATTAGATTGCACCCTTTTAGTAATTGGTAAAGGGGATGAAGAGGCCCGTTTAAAGGAAATAGCCAAGGAAACTGATAATATTGTGTTTCTGAAAAATGTAGAGGATCTGGTACCATACTATTATGCCAGTACAGTTTTTGTTTTGCCTTCAATAGAGAAGAGTGAAGCTTTTGGTATTGTTCAACTCGAAGCAATGGCATGTCAGCTTCCGGTAATATGTACAAACTTAAAGTCGGGAGTTCCCGAAGTACAAGTAAATGGCGAAACAGGTATTGTTGTAGAACCTAAAGACTCTGAAGCCCTGAGAAACTCAATTCAATTTTTCCTTGATAACCCAGAGGAGCAACAAAAGTTTGGTGTTGCTGCACGGAACAGGGTTCTAAGTAATTATACAACTGAAATAAATGCTAAAGCTCACATAGATTTATATGAAAACTTATAAAATTTGCCTTGTATGTAGTGCCGGCGGTCATTTAAATCAGATTAAGGAGCTTATATTACCATTGTCGAAGGTGAGCGACGTTTATTTGGTAACACTCAACAGAGAAGACTCCAGAACATTATTAAAATCTTCCATACGTCATTATTTTATACGTGATATTCGTGACCAAGGGAGTTTAATAAGCAATTTTACAGATAGTTTAAAAGTATTCCGTAAAGAGATGCCGGATGTTGTGATTACAACTGGCGCCGGATCAGCTCTATCAACATGTTTGCTCGCCCGCCTATCTTTCAAGAAAGTATTTTATATTGAGAGTTTTGCAAGAGTTGAAGAACCCTCCGCATTTGGGAAGTTTATATATAGATTTGCAGATAAAGTCTTATATCAATGGCCGAAATTGAAAAATTTTTATCCAAAAGGAATATATGCTGGTTCAATCTTTAATATTACCCTGAATTCGGAAGAGAAAAAGGCTGAACAGGTATTTGTGACTGTAGGATCTACTGAATTCCAGTTCGATCGTTTATTAAAAAATATTGATGACTTAATTGACAAGGGGATTATAGCACAGAAAGTTATTGCTCAAATTGGTAATTGCGAGTATATACCTCGCAACTTTGACTATTTTAAGTGGTGTAGTTATTCCGAAATGCAAAAACTGATGCAACAAAGCAAATTTACAATTACCCATAGTGGAACAGGTTCGATAGTGAATGCTATTCAAATGGGTGCTAAAGTCATTGCGGTTCCAAGACTCGCAAAATTCGGTGAACATTTGGATAATCACCAGATTGAAATTGCCAATGAATTTGCGACTTTAGGACTTCTAAAGATGATTAGTAACGAAGATGAATTAAAAACTGCAATCCTGGAAATTGAAAACTTTAAACCGACAGGTAAGCTTAGTAATCAGGAATTCTTTAAGGAATTATCCGGGGTTCTCAAGATGGAAATTGCTAAAGAACCTAAAGTGTTAGTAGTAAATTGACGAAATTGAATCTGTTATATTCTTGGAAATCTTAAGTAACTTTGGGTAAGGGTTCTTATTGGCAATTTTGTTTTAATAAATATAATGGAAAATAAAGGTTTCTGGCTCCGAAACGGGTTACTGTTTTTTATAATTCTTTGTTCTATTTCTTTTTACGAAATAAGGTTTATACCGCAAGTCGCTCTCAAAGCATTGGAGTTTTTTGGGGCCGGACTTATTGTGGCTTTGCTCATATTAAATTTGATTTACGATAAAAGTCCAAGGATTAAAAAGAATTTTACTGTCGAGATCAGCCTTATTCTTGCTTCGGTATTGCTCAGTATGTTCGGAGCGTATCTTTATCACGACCAACCTTTTGCTGTAACTCTGGTAGTGCAGCGATATATGTACTTTTTCCTTTTGTATTTTTTGTTACATCAATTCAAGCCCGCTCCCAACGATGTTCTTAAAATGATTATTTACATCGGAATGATTCATGCGGCTATTTATTTGGGTTCGTACCTGCTTTACCCAAATACCCTTGTCCATTCCAAGGCCGCCGAGGCCAGAGGTACCGTGCGGATTTTCTTTCCCGGATTGATTTACGTCTTTCTGTCCCTGTTTTTAAGCGTGTACTTATTTTTCAGCACCAAAAGAAAAATATATCTCGCGATTGCCTTTGTAGGTATTCTGATAACTATTCTGCTTGGAACACGCCAGGTTTTGGTTACCATAGTTTTTCTGCTTCTGATGTATATTCTGTTCAGTAAAAAAGTAAAATCAAAAATAGCTGTATTTACGGTGATTGCTCTTTCTCTGATTCCTTTGTATTTTATTTTCCAGGATATATTCCTTTCGTTGATTGAAGTGTCGAAAGAGCAAAGTCAGAAATCCGGGGAAGATGTAAGGCTAAGGGCTATCAAATTTTTCGTTTTCGATTTCTTCCCCAATAAGATATCGTATTTAACCGGAAATGGTGAGGCAAGTTCCAATTCTATTTACGGTGTAAAAATAAACCAGATAAAGCAGCATTTGGGATATTACCAGTCGGATATTGGTATTGTAGGCGATTTTTCAAAATTCGGACTGTTATTCGTAATAGGGCAGTTGGTGGCAATGTATCGCATTTTGGTGCGTAAGCTTGATGAAAAGCTTATGTTTATTAAACTTATGGTGTGGAGTACGGTTATTACTCTTGTAACCGGTGGCTCATTAGCGCAGGATGCCGCAGCCCTTTGCCTCATGTTTTATTTAATTGATGCTCATGATTACCTGAAGGAAACCACGCCTCCCGACCGGAGTTTTCCGGCTGTTGGTAAGCAAATGTCAAGAAATTAAGAAAGTATGAAAATTGTTTCGTTAATAATACCCGTTTTCAATGGGCTCGATTATACCAGGAAATGCATTGCTAACCTGAATACTGTTATCAGCAAAGCCGAATCAACCGAATATTCTGTTAACATTGTTATTGTTGATGATGGTTCTAAAGACGGAACATCGGATTGGATAAAAAGCCAGTCGTTTCCAAATGTTTACCTGTTGCAGGGTGACGGGAACCTTTGGTGGAGCGGTGGAGTTAATGTTGGGGTAAAATATGCTTTACAAAACCTGCATGCTGATTATATCCTGTTGTGGAATAACGATGTTACGGCGCATGAAAGTTATTTCACGGAATTGTTCAAACTTTTAAATTCTGAACAATCGTACCGTACTATCTATGGGTCTAAAATTTTTACCGACTCGGAGCTGAAAACCATCTGGTCTATGGGCGGTATATTCAATCCTTATTCGGGTAAGAAATACATGCTTGGCATGTTTGCCAAAGATTCGGACGAATTCCGCAAACCCGTCAGCGTCGACTGGCTTCCGGGAATGGGAACGGTAATCCCGGTTTCGGTGATTGAAAAAACGGGTTACTGGGATAATGTGAACTTTCCGCAATATCATGGCGACAGCGATTTTACCTACCGTGCAAAACTGGATAATTTCGATATTGTGGTTTCCCCGCACCTCAAGATCTGGAACGACACAACCAACACAGGCATCAGGCATAACCTGAATTTCGCGAAGCTATACCGTCAGCTGTTCGATATCAAATCAAATTACAACATACGTAAGAACCTTATATTTTATAAAAAATACGCTAAATCAATCAGAGCGTATATTCCTTTGTTAAAAGCTTATGGGATTATGATAGGGGGGTTTGTGAAGTGGAAGATTTTAAGTTTGTTTAACATCAGGAAAAAGATTACCGCATGAAAAATATTTATATACATCCGAATGCGTCCGAAAAATATTATTCGTTCAATCCATATATCACTAACTTATGCAAATCGGTAGGGGAATATTGTAATGTTGTAAATCTTAATACCAAATCGAACAGTGGTATCCTGCATCTTTTGAAATATTTGCCTAAGCTCGATTACATATGGTTTAACTGGATTGAAGATTTGCCCGATAAAAAGAAAGGATTTCTGCAAACCCTGATTTTGATTTTTATATTGTTTTATTGCAAGCTGACTTCCAAAAAAATAATCTGGACGCTTCACAACAAGTTTTCTCATTATAAAAAGAATCACAACATCAAGAAGTTTCTTTTCCGGCTCCTGATGAAACAGAGCGATTTCATTCTTACACATTCGAGCGAAGGGGTTGAGTTTGCCGGCACTTTTGGCGAGAAAGTAAAAGCTAAAACGAAATTTCTGCATCACCCTGTTGTGGGGACCTATTATGCAGCGATCAAACCTAAAACTACCGATATTTTAATTTGGGGAAGTATAATTCCTTACAAAGGCATCGATTTATTTCTCGATTACCTGTGGACACATAAGCTCGAAGAGAAATGGTCAGTCCGCATTATAGGGAAAATACGCGATGCAGATTATAAAGAGCGAATTATGGGATTAACGAACTCCAGGATTGTAATTGAAGATAAGTTTGTGGATAACGATGCCCTGAAAAAGGAGATTGAAAGTGCCTGTTGCGTGTTGTACACATATCTGAAAGATAGCGTTCTGAGTTCGGGAGCAGTAATGGATTCAATTATGATGGGAGCTCGCGTCGTCGGCCCTCATTGCGGTGCTTTTGCCGATCTGAAAAAAGATGGCGTTATCGAAACCTATTCAACCTATGAAGAGTTGATGGTAATGATGAGCAATTTGAGTAATAATGGCGGCAAGCCCAACCAGGCTGAAATGCAGTCTTTTATTTCCGATAACACATGGGAATCCTTTGGCCGGAAAGTTTCACGCTGGTTAAATTTCTGAGATCATTGCCGGTTATAATAAAAAGTGTGTGAATTTTTTTCCATAGCTCCTGAAGCTACCAGAGAGCCGAAATGGTCCATATAAAGAAGATCAACTAAGGGATCATCAAATATGGTTTCGAATTGTTCAAACTTTTCAGCCCATTGTATAATTTTGACTGCCCGAACTTTTCTTTTCCGCGCTGTTAAGCAGGAACGAGTAAAATGCACCAACTCCCAGGCCTAGCTGTAAACGGGTAGGCGTTTGGTACTTTATCAGGAATGGCAACCGTAAAAATGTAAAGTCCCAGCTTTGTTGCTTTGGTGGATAATAAACCGGGACTATGTATAGCGACGTCTCGTCAGTACTTAACTCGTAAATGTTTTTCACATAATTTTTTACCTGGTAATAGTAAGTGAGGTAATTCAGCTCCGATTGAAAATAAAATGATTTGCCAAGCCGGTATTGGGCTGTTAAACCTATTGAAGCTCCTGGTTTGGACTCCCATTTGTTGGTGGTAATTTTCCCGTGAACGTTGGAGAAGTTAATTCCTGAGAATTCGCCGAAGGTAAATCGCTGACCGGATATGATACCCGAGTGGCAAAGAAAGATAAAGCAGGTGTAAATGCCAAATGCACGCATTATTTTAGGTTTTATTTCTTTACTAGATGAACACATAACCAAATGGTTGCTTCAAAAAGAGAACTACTTTAAATTCAATTTCACTATTGTCCGGTTAAATTTTTTTAAGGAATAAATGAATAGATTTACCTGCGGTGAGAACGCTTCGCTAAGTTCTCACTTTGTTCGAAATGACAATGAGCTATATAGGTTTTTGGTAAGGGGGTGGTTTGCGG
>JAJYAG010000246.1 GCA_021779665.1 Bacteroidota bacterium
CCGATCTTTAATATCGTTCGTAAAGGTGGATATATGGAAGTTGCGATCCAGATAATTGTTCTTAAAAGATTCCCATAAAGAATCCTGCTTTGTCCATTGACGCTGGGCTGTTGCTGTAACAGAAGTGATCAGCAGCGTTACTATCAGCAGTGAGTATAATTTATTCATAGTCTTAAAATTAATCAGTTATTTCTGATCACAAAAGAACTAATTCAAATTATGTTGATAAAGCTAATTCCGACAAGCGGCAAATTGGCAGGGATAAACGGAAATAAGACAGGCGACAGGATTATAGGCTAGGGCTATAGGAATTGAGACATCACTGTATTTTCTATAGTCTCAATTCCTTTAGCCTAACTCCTATTCAACCTCTGCTGGAGTAATTAAATCCATATTCGGAATAATTATTTTCCTTCTTCTAAGATCAAAACGCCCCAGGGCTCTATGGTTAAAGCTGTTTTGGCCGCAACTTTTTTCCCCGAAAGAAGTTCCAGACCACCATTATATGGATAGTTAAATATTTTCGGCTCAGAGCTGTAATTGTAATAATACCTGATCACGTTACCAGAATCGTTAACACCCCATTTGGTAATAACAGGCCAGTGAAGCTCCTGGTCGGCTGTTTTGGTGCCTGCACGTTCCAAAGCCTGAAGCAGGATTTTATTCTGTATGGAGTCCGAGACCATGCATCCCTCGTACAACAAACTGCCTTTCCCGAAATTGTTCAGCGTAATGGCAGGGTATTCCCCAAAGTATTTATGATCGTAAAAAGCCAGAGGCCGGGCTGTTTCACAAATAAGGTATTCGCCCCAGGTATTCACCTTATTGTTAGCCTCACCCACCCGGAAAGGATCTTTTTTTAACCCCAGGCTCTTGAAACTTGTAAATTCCTGATAATAAAATCCGCAAGCTTCACGCAAGGGACCGGGAGCCATAACGGACCGCACTGTTGAGTTTTCGTCGCAGAAACCGCTCTTGAACTGCATAATCACATGACCTCCGTTCTTCACGTAGTTGCTTATCTTTTTCAACAGGTCGTCACTTGCCACGTAAAGCGAAGGAATGATCACCAGACTGTATTTTTCAAACTCGGGATTTTCGGGGAAAATAAAATCCACGCCCACATTATTCTCATAGAGTAGCTTATGGAATTTCACCACCAGCTCATTCTTGTAAAAGTTATTCTGATCGGGCCCCCAGGGACTTCCGTTCTGGTCAAAGGGCATAAAATTCAATGCTGCATTGCTGTCGTGACTGAATAAAATAGCCACCTTATTGTTTTTTTTCAGGTTCACCAGTTTTTTGCCTACCTGCTGAAGCTCATGCGCAGTTTTCGAGACTTCGGCATATGCCCGGTTAGGTTGAAGGTCGTGCGACAGAACACCTTTCCAGTAAACTTCCTGTCCCGAGTGGATGGAATGCCAGTGCCAGTATTCGACCATATTGGCTCCTGAGCCCAGGTTCGCATATACATTCTGGCGCATCTGGCCCGGATAAGGAGGTTGCTGCATGCGCGAATTCCAGCCGATGGTCTGGGCGTTGGTTTCGGTAATCAGATAATTTGAATGTTTCACCGAACGGAAAAAGTCGCCGGCGAAAGCCATTTCGCTGCCATGGAGTTTATCCTGCTGTTCAAAATAAACATTCACCGATAGTACATCCATCAATTTAGAACTGGCAGTCTGGTCTACTTCTTCTACAGAGGGCATAAAACATTGAGTAATAAACTGGTCGGCACGCTTATATTCGCGGACGATTGCCGATTGCCATGTAAGAAAATCGGCAATGGTTTTGCGGTTATATCTTTCCCACTCAAGTTTATAGCCTGTATTGGTAATGCCATCCCGAGGCGCCAGTTCTTCCCATCCGTTGATGGTCATCCCCCAGTAATTCAGCCCCCACACTTTATTCAGGTTCTGAGGAGTCTCAAATTTTTTCTTCAGATAATTTACAAAACCCACCTGATAGTCGTAATTGTTTACTCCACGCGCCGTTGTTTCATTATCCACCTGATAACCAATAATGGCCGGATGTTTGGCGTAATGTTCCATCATTTTGCGGATAACCCGCTCACAATAGAATAAATATGCAGGGTGTGAGATATTCATATTCTGGCGGATGCCGTAATAAGCCTTTCCTCCTTTCTGAAACTCAAGCAATACTTCCGGGTGCTTATGCCACAGCCATGCGGGTACGGAATAAGTGGGGGTCCCCAGAATAACTTTGATCCCTACCTGATGCATTTTATCTATGATCCGATCCATCCAGGCAAACTCAAATTCTCCTTCGCGCGGCTCAAAGAGGCTCCAGGTCGATTCTCCCAGTCGCACAACCGAAATACCCGCTTCCTTCATCAGGCGCACATCTTCATCCAGCCGGTCGTTGGGCATGTATTCGTGATAATAAGCCACACCGTAAAGGATATTATCAAACTTGTGGGGTTGAGCTTTAGAGTTAAAAGCGAGTGCCAGCAGGGCTACAATCGTTAATAGTGCCTTGGATTTCATCATTTTTGTTTTTAGGTTTCACAATTAGGTACGAAGAAGCATTTCAGGATTAAAAAATTAACTATTTATCCTTTGTTGTAGGACCATGCACCACAAGGGTTCCATCCTGCTGAATCTCCATGCGGTCGATAAACACAACCCTGTTTTCGCCTGTTTTCAACGTTCTTCCATGGTAAACACACAACATTTCCTTACCGTCGGGCGACAGGGTGACAGAGTTATGCCCTGTTCCGGAAACGATACCTCCCTTTTCGGTGTTTTTTTGCAAAACAGGATTGTTTGCTGCTTTTGTAAATGGCCCTAACGGAGATGAAGATGTTGCATACCCTACGGCGTAGTTTTTCCCTCCAAAATAGTTGGCTGAATACATGATATAATAGAGATTATTTCTTTTGAATATGTACGAACCTTCAGTCCAGCGTCTGTTCACTTCGCCAGAGGTTACCGAGCGGCTTTCCCACTCTGTTTGAGGATCGTTCATGGTTACCGGCGGGCGAAGGAGCAATTGAGGCTCTCCGATTATCCCCGAAAAGTCTGGTTTTAGCTCCACACCATAAACCCAGCTCTCTTCAATTTCCTTAAACATCCCTTTTTTACGGGCCCAGTCGGCCACTTCGCTTTCCACAGGATTTTTATAGCAGCATCGCGAGAAATACAAGTAAACCTTCCCGTTTTCGAACAAAAGATTGCCGTCAATTACAGGGTAACCCGGATCAAAGACCGGCCGGTTGTAAAGATCGGTAAATGGTCCTGTAGGCTTATCGGAAACAGCAACACCAATGCGGAAATTCTCCAGTTCGTTGGTAGGATTTACCCGCCAGTCGGCACTAAAGAGCAGATAATATTTTCCCTGGTATTCGTATAACTCGGGAGCCCAATAGTTAGCAATACCCCAGGTTTTATCATGGTTACCCTGATATATGATACCTTCATTCTTCCAGGTTTTAAGATCAGTTGAAGAGTACATCATAAATCCGTCTTTAACGCCTCCTGTACCCACCATATAATATTTATTATCAGAAGCTTTCAGAATGTAAGGATCACCAAATTCAACCGGGATCGGATTTTCTGCCTGAAACTGAGTTTCCGGTGTTTTGCAGGATAACAGGAAAAAAACCAGAAGTAAAGCATTGACTACTTTTCCGAATTCATGTTTTATACTTTTCATGTATGAGATTTTAAATATTTCAATTGAGTGTTGTACAAAAATATTAAAGTTTTGGTAAGATGCGGAAGGTTAATAATTATATGAATTTGCCTGTCAAAGCATCCGTGAAGCCGGCATAATCCCGAAGGTTTTAAGCAATCACAACTAATTTGTATCCGATTCCTAACATCAAATATTTTTTTCAATTATATTTGACCATATTTTTTAAACATGCTTAAAAGAACAGCATTAACGTTTATTCTTCTGGCCAATATGATTTTATTGGCTCATGCTGTTTTACCTCATCATCATCATAAAGAACAAGTATGTACCAAATGTAAATATTATGTTGATGACGATATTCTGTGTGCAACAGAAACTTCTTCGCAAAACCACCAGCACAACAGCAAAACAACTTCGGAATGCATCCTGAAACAGGCAATAATAATACCTTCAACCCAGGATAAACTTTTCAGGAATTACGATCATTTTTCCCTTCATCATCATTTAGATTTTTACATTCATTCAGGTTTTGGACACATCGATGTTAAACCTGTTTCAATATCCATAACCAGCCTTCCGGGTTTTTCCACTTTCCTATCATCTCTGGAATGCACTACAATTGGGTTAAGAGCGCCGCCAATAGTTTAAATTTTTAACAATGTTTTATTCCATTACTCTGAATTTACGGAGCAATGATTCATGCATCTTTCTAAAATTCTAAACTATTATCAAAATGAACTGCAGGATATTTTTGGGCGTGCTTTTATTGGTTATAATGGCACAATGCAGCCCATCAGGTCACGAAAACGAAAAACACGGGGAACACGAGGAGGTAAAGTTTCAATATACATCGTATAGCAATAACTTTGAGGTGTTTGCTGAAGCCGATGCTTTTATTGCCGGCAGAAAAGCAAATGTGCTTTCGCATTTTTCGGTGCTGCCCGACTTTAGGGCGGTTGAGAAAGGTAAAATCACCATAACACTTTCAGTAAACGGCAAAGAAACAAAACAGACCCTTGATGAACCAACCCGTAAAGGGATTTACAGCTTTGATATTCAACCCGAAACACAGGGAGAAGGCACGCTGAAATTTAGTATCGCCAACGACAATGGCACCTTTGAGATTATTGTTCCCGAAGTAACTGTTTTTGAAAATGAAGAAGAAGCGCACGAAGCTTCAGAGAAAATGGTTGTTTCGAGAACCAATACCACTGTGTTTACCAAGGAGCAATCGTGGAAAATCGATTTCTCCACAGGTTTACCGAAAAATGAACCATTCGGACAAATAATCAAAACAACCGCTCTGGTGCAACCTTCACAGGGTAGCGAAATGATTGTTACTGCCAAAACTAACGGCGTTGTGATAATAACGGCTAATAATATGCTCGAAGGACGGGAAGTTGCGGTTGGACAAACTTTATTTACTATTTCCGGAAGTAATTTAGCCGACAACAATATTTCAGTTAAATATGCTGAAGCTAAAAGCAATTATGAAAAGGCAAGTGCCGACTATGAAAGGGCAAAAGAGCTGGCTAAGGATAAAATTGTACCGGAAAAGGACCTGCTGGCTGTCAAAAACCAGTACGAAAATGCAAAAGCCGTTTACGACAATCTGAACCAAAATTTTAACACATCCGGCCAAACTGTTACAAGCCCCATGAGTGGTTTTGTTAAACAGGTATATGTAAGCAACGGGTCGTATGTTGAAGCGGGACAACCAATTGTCACTGTTTCGCAAAACAAATCGCTGGTTCTGAGTGCTGATTTGCCTCAAAAGTATGCACCTGTCCTGGCTAATATTATTTCGGCCAATATTCGCAATATTAGCGATAACAAGTCCTACACGTTTGAACAATTGAACGGGAAAGTACTGTCGTATGGGAAGGCTGCAAACAAAGACAATTTCCTGATCCCGGTAAATATTCAAATTGATAATAAAGGAAATTTCACGGCAGGCAGCTTTGTTGAAGTTTACTTAAAAACATTAACCAACACACAGGCGCTGACAGTACCCAATACCTCTCTCCTGGAGGAACAGGGCATTTTTTATGTATTCGTGCAGGTAACCCCCGAGCTATTTGAAAAGCGGGAAGTATCCACTGGTAAAACCGATGGCATAAGTACCGAGATTATAGGTGGAATTTCAGCCAGCGAGCGCATTATAACCCGCGGAGCCATGCTTGTTAAGCTGGCTCAGGCTACAGGTACGTTGGACGCACATTCAGGTCATGTACATTAGAATGCTAATTGCTATTATCAAACACACTTACAGCATCAAAATTTATCAGTAAACATTCATGAACTATATTATTAAATTCTCCCTGAATAACAAATACCTGATTCTCCTGGCTTCATTGGTATTGGTGGTTTTCGGACTGAGAACTGCATCGAATATGGATGTAGATGTTTTCCCCGATCTCACAGCACCTACGGTTGTGGTTATGACCGATGCACACGGGATGGCTTCCGAAGAAGTGGAACGGCTGGTAACATTCCCAATCGAAGCCGCCGTAAATGGTGCTACCGATGTACGGCGTGTTCGCTCTGCCTCATCACAGGGATATTCTTTTGTCTGGGTCGAATTCGACTGGGGAACCGATATTTTTAAGGCCCGGCAAATAGTAAGCGAAAAGCTCATCAGCGTTTCTTCCCGTATGCCTCTGGGCGTGGGGCAACCTGTTTTGGCACCTCAATCCAGTGTAATGGGCGAAATTTTCTTTGTTGGTATTCAGGCCGACAGCACCAGCCTGATGGACCTGCGAACCCTGGCCGAATGGAATGTGAAACCATTAATCCTTGCAACCGGTGGTGTTTCACAGGTGACAATTATCGGTGGCGATTACAAACAATACCAGGTTTTGGCCAATCCCCAAAAAATGAACTTTTACAAAGTTACGATGGCCGAACTTTCGGGAGTTTGCAAAAACATCAGTCAAAATTCAACCGGAGGCGTGCTCAGGGAGTTTGGCAACGAGTATGTGGTTCGCGGCATTGCCCGTTCGTCCGATACGGAGGTTCTGGGAAATACTTATATTAAATCAATAAACGGGAAGCCCGTTCGTATTAGCGATGTTGCTGAAGTTAAAATCGGAGGTGCCCCCAAGATGGGTTATGCTTCAGGCAGCGCAAAACCTGCAATTATCATTTCAATCTCCAAACAGCCTCATGCCAATACGCTCGATGTTACGCAACGTATTGAAAATAACCTGTTGGAATTAAAGAAGACCTTGCCTGCCGATGTGAAGTTGGATACCAAAATCTTCCGTCAGGCCGATTTCATCGAAACTTCTGTAAAGAATGTCCAGAATGCACTTATCGAAGGTGGCATTTTTGTCGTTATCGTGCTGTTCCTGTTTCTGGGAAGTTTCAGGACTACACTCATTTCGCTTCTGGCAATACCACTATCGCTATTAGGCGCTATTTTAGTCTTGAAATATCTCGGTATGAACATCAATACCATGAGCCTGGGAGGAATGGCTATTGCAATCGGAGCACTTGTTGACGATGCCATTATTGATGTTGAAAATGTTTATAAACGTCTCCGACAGAACAAGGCGAAACCTCAACACGAAAAACAAACATCCTTTGTCGTTGTATTCGAAGCATCCAAAGAAATCAGGGCTTCAATCCTGAATGCAACCCTGATTATTATTGTGGCATTTTTACCCTTGTTTTTTCTGTCGGGAATGGAAGGCCGCATGTTAAAACCTCTGGGGATAGCTTTTGTTGTTTCGTTGTTTGTGTCGCTCCTGGTAGCAATGACATTGACTCCTTTGCTGGCTAAAATGATGCTTTCGGACGACAAGTACCTTACCCGTAACGAGAAGGAAAAATGGCTGGTGCGCAAAATAACAGGTAACTACGAAAAATCGCTGGTGTGGTCGTTAAACCACAAAAAGGTCATTCTCTTTTCGGTTTTCGGCCTTTTCATAGCTACATTGTTTGTTTTTGCATCATTTGGACGAAGCTTTTTACCTGAATTTAACGAAGGAGCTTTAACCTTGTCGGTTATCACTAAACCAGGAGCATCGCTCGAAGAAAGTAACCGTTTGGGTAACCTTGTTGAAACCGAATTATTGGCCATACCCGAGGTTAGCAGTACAGCACGCAGAACAGGCAGGGGCGAGCTCGATGAACATTCGCAAACAACCAACAGCGCCGAAATTGATGTGAACTTTACCTTGAAAAGCCGCAGCCAACAGGAGTTTATGGCCGATGTCCGCACAACACTTTCGCGCATACCCGGCATTGCTTACACTGTCGGACAACCTCTGGGGCATCGCATTGACCACATGCTTTCGGGCACCAGGGCAAATATTGCCATTAAACTATTCGGCACCGATCTGAATAAAATGTTTGCCACTGGCAATCAGATTAAAAGTGCAATTGCAGGTATTCAGGGTCTGGTTGACGTGAATGTTGATCAGCAGATTGAGATACCCCAGATTCAGATCCGTGCAAATCGCGATATGCTTGCCCGGTATGGTATCACAATCGAACAGTTTAATCAATTTATTGATATAGCTTTTGGCGGTGAAAAGCTTGCTGATATTTACGAGGGACAAAAAAGTTTTGATCTGGTACTTCGGTTAAACACGGATTATACCCAATCGCTCGAAGGCATCCGCACCGCCCTTATTGATACCGAAAATGGCAAAAAAATTCCTTTAGAACAGGTCGCC
>JAJYAG010000062.1 GCA_021779665.1 Bacteroidota bacterium
GTCGCCGATCATCTGAGCTTCGGGAATGGCATGACCAACATCGGGCCAATGCTCGTGGCGGTTCACCCCTTTAAGTTTGATTGGAGTACCGTTTACCAGGAAAAGACGACCTTTTATCTCCAGTTCCCTGAAGCCTGTCTTCGACGATAAAATCTCAGTTACCTTATTCCCTTCGTTTAAAGTTAAAACCGTTGTATAAAGCTTAGGCGTTTCGGCAGTCCATTTGGCAGGATTACTTACCTGAAACTTCAGCGATACTACTTTTTCCTCGCCTGCATTAAGAGCGGGAACAGCAACTTCAGCCTTACAGCCTTTCACTTCAGTTGAACCATCAAAAAGAGTGGCCGTTAACTTTTTGGCTGCACTTTTTGAAGTACTGTAATTCTTAACCTTGGCGGTTACTTCCAAAGTTGCATTTTCGTATTTACTGTCAAGATCAGTTTTAACAAAATAATCGCGAACATGAGTCTGAGGCGTACTCCACATCGTCACATTACGGAAAATACCGCTTAGGCGCCACATATCCTGATCTTCAAGAAAACTTCCGGCAGTAAAACGATATACCTCAACGGCCACCATGTTTTTGCCAGGTTTTACATATTTTGTGATGTCGAATTCGGCAGCGTTACGACTGTTTATGCTGTACCCGACTTTTTCGCCATTGACCCAGAGGAAGAAACCTGCGTCTACTCCGTCAAAAGTAAGGAATATCCTGCGTCCGTTCCAGTCTTTGGGAACTTCAAAATCGCGGCGGTAACTTCCAACAGGGTTACGCTCCTGGTATGCAGTGTAGTCTTTAGGGGGCGTACTCATAACACGGGGAAAATCCTTCTGGAATATATATCCCCAATTTCGATAGTAAGGCGTACCATAACCCAGCACCTGCCAGTTGGAGGGAACAGTTATTTCCTTCCAGGAAGAAACATCATAACCTGGTTTATAAAAATCCACCGGGCGTTTCTGTGGCCAGTCGACCCAGTTAAATTTCCAGGCGCCATTGAGGCTGCGGCAAAGCGAAGATGCATGCCTTATGGCTTTCAAGGCTTCAGCCTGACTGCCATAAACCATCAGGGTAGCGTGTGCAGGCTCCTTGTTGATGCCCAGCAACTCCGGATTTTCAATTTCGGGTGGAACGGTTGCAGTGCCGGCAGAGTCGGGACCTTCGGCAGATAAAACAGGTGACAACAGATATTTAGCCATACCTGCCCCGTCACTATTTTTACCGACAACTTCCTGAGCAGCAAAGAATGCTGCAAAGGTTATTGCCAGAATAAAAAACTTCTTCATTACAGATTTTTTAGGATTTAAGTGTTGAAGGTACATAAAAAAACACATCCATTCAATAATCGAAACTCTATTCGTATTTCAACCATGCTGTGGCATTGCAATTTTTACCGGCAACAAAACGTATCCAGCGCGACTGAAAAGTTGGAGGAAATGTATAAGAGAACGACTCTCCCTGCTTTACTGTTACTTCCTTATACAACATCCAAGGTCCGTGACCAATGGGTTCCACTTCAATTTTAAAAGTCACTGCTTCTTTGGCATTGTGCGAAAGAGCGAGACTCCTTTTATCGTAAAAGCCAATCAGGTAAGGATCGGAAGCTTCGCCAGCCTTCACCTCTGCATTTTTCCAGGGTCCACCCTCTCCTACCGGTTTTCCGATTTTCCAGAGGTCGTCGATAACACCAGCCCAAACAGCAGCTTTCCCATCGTCGGAAACAATTACATGTTCGTTTCCGTTGGCAGCTTTGGGATCGATACCTGTCATAATTAACATTCCACGATACGAGGCATAGTCGTGTATCCGGAAGTTGTGCGAAGCAACAGGCCTGATCTTGGCAAAACCATCAGCATTTTCAGCAGGGAGTTCATAGAAGGTACCAGAGCAGTTTAATAAATCGCGCTCGGTAGCAACTTCGCGGCAAATACGCAATACAGCATTGTTTGTAAGAGATGTGTATTTTTCATTTCCTTTCGGAAGTCTCCACCTGCGGTTCAGATCGTCCACCACAAGCACCGAAGCTTCATCGATGGTTACCACCTGATGCGGAATGGCAAACTTCTCGCGGATATGACCTGCCGTTTCGGCATCGTCTTTCTTCACAAGGTTCATGAGCGAGTCCAGCTCATAATAACCGGCTTCCGTGAAGTTATTGTCGGATGCAGTACCCGCGAGTACGCCCAATTTGCGGCGGTTGTTACCAAGTCCCCAGAGTAATCCGGCAGATGTTTCTGTATTTTCAACCGGAGCAAGACCGGTAAATATAGCATCGGCTTTGTTGCTGCGGATATCGTTCTGTGAATACGAAAAATGAACGGTAGCCTTGGTGGCTTTGTCAGCTTTCACCCTCACCCATTCACCGCTTTCGGCCGATGTAAAAGGAACCTCAACCGATGCGCCGGCTCCTGCCTTAATATCTTTAACGGTCTTCCAATGGTTATCGCCTTTTTCATCCACTTCAAAGGTGAAGTTTACGGCTTGGTTGCCTTCGTTTTTAATCCATGCGGTACGGTTGTCCCAGCCGGCAAACAAAAATGGTTCGGATGTTGCTCCGGCTTTGATATTTTCAGAGATCCACACTGCGCCTTCGGCAGTATTCGGACCGAGTTTATCGGGTTGCTCTGTTGAAGTAAACCACAGGTTGGAGTTTGATTGCCCAGGACCTTCAATGCCACCTTTTACTTTGCGTTTATTCAGAAATTCCTTTTCGGCCGAGTCGTCGCAACCAAAAACAAGCTGGTTGTTCCAGCGGGTAAAGTCGCCTATTACTTTCAGGTACGCGGAACGAGGCCGTATTCCTGCAGAATTTGCTGCTGTAAATGTTCCCGGAAATCTCCAGAACATGCCATGCATGGTCATCAGGTAATCGGGTTTTTCGGTAGTACCTACATCGCGGATACGGGGCCATTCGGTGTTCCAGCCATGAGCGCCGTCGTAGCTGTGACTTGCTTTGGGAAGGCGGTAAAAGCTCCATCCGGTTTCAGGATTGCGCACACCCACCAGCACCGATTTATGATCCCAGCCTGTTACCCAGATAGGATCGGTAGCAGGGTTGGCATTGCCATAAATGCCTCCAGGACCGGTTACCTCAACAAACTGGTTACGGCGAACCACTTTCCAGTCTTTGCCGTTCCACTCGGCCAAAACACCGGCTTCGATGTCAAACTGCTTCAGCGCAAGCTGACTAGCTTCACCATTATTAGAAAACACCATTACACCCTGACCCGAATACAGTCCTTTGCCATGAGCTCCCGGCAATGTTGCATTCTGAGGGTTTACATTGGTATCGGTATGTTCAATCCGTCCGCCTTTGGCGTTATTACCATCCTTATACAGCATGGTTGGCTGAAGCGTTTTTACAGCCACTTCGTAGAAACCTTCTTCCATGGTGCCGTAGTAGATTTTTCCGGCAGGATCAGTCAAATGGCGGGCGTTACCGGTGTGACGTCCCTGCATGACAGTGTAAGGAATAACCCTTACATTTCCGGAAGCATCAATCGCATAAGGTCCAATGAACAGCTGATTGCTTTCTTTGTGGATCATCCGGTTGGCAGGAGTACCGCCAATGCTTTCAGGACGTTTTGTTTCTTTCAGGTCGGAAGTTATCTCATAAAGCTTATCCGACGAACCCAGCGGCAGATGCGGACCATAGGTTATTACCCACAGGCGGTCGGCCCAGGGAACCACAGCACCCGTGCCACACTCGCCCTCGTTGTTGTAATAGGCGAGATGGGGATAAATGCCACTGTAAGAAAGAGGTTTTGTTACCTTTTGTTCGGTTTTGCAACTTCCCAGAAGTATAACTCCTGCAACAAGAAACACTTTGATGATTTTCATTTTTAATAAATTTTTATAAAAATATTCATTTTTACTTAAGGAAAAGTCTGTTAACGGGCGTAACACCTCACTTCGTAAATCATAGCTGAAGGGTCGCCATTTGTCTTTTCAACCACTATCCTTATTTTTGAAGTTTTCACAGGTGTTACTTTCAGTTTCAGCAGGCGCTGGTAGTTATCCTTAACGCTGGCAACTGTTTTCCACCGGCCGCCTTCGAGGGCATCAATACGAAGATCTCTGGCACATTGGAGATCTCGGTAAAACGGACTGTAAGCATGGTATTCCCGCAGGAGATTACCGGCAAGAGTGATTTCAACAACTCCAATGGTTTGTTCCTCCGGCCAGCTTAATTGAACCCATTGCTCCAGAGGCAGATTAGGATCGGATTTCCAGAGGTTGGTCGACCGGTGAGGCCGGGTAACCCCTGAAGTCACGTTTTTTGCACCGAAAGAAGGTTGCGGAGGCGAGACCTGGAAGCTCAGCGTAACACCATCGGAAAAGCGGCGCATCTTCTGAGTCCCAATCTGGTACACGCTCAGATGTCCGGGAATAACGCAGCCTGCAATTCTCCATCCGATCTGCGGATTGGCATTGAGATCGATGCGGATATAGCCGCCACTGTTTAACCCTTTTTCAACGGTAAGATTTACATCCCATTTCACCCACACGTTTTCACCTTCGGGAACGGTGAGTACCGATGAAGCAAGAGGAGCCGACGGTTCGCGGCGATAATCCCATATATGTTCCACATTGCACACAAAGGCTTCCACTGTTTGTTCCTTCCCACTTTTATTGGTCAGGCACACCGAAATGGAGTCAACACGGTCGCCGACAGCAATCAGCTGCCCTTTGCGCACAGTCATCGATTCGGCATTATACTGCGGCTGATCTTTCCACGACTTCATACCCTCGTGAAATCCCGGAGACTCCGGACCGGCACCAAACACCAGCGCTTCGCTGCTTGCAGTAACCGATGCGGCAAGGGCTATATCATTTTTATCTTCATTTTTATTATTGGGCAGAAAACAACCGTCGCGCAAAAGCTGCTGTTTCACTTCGGTTATTGCTTCAGCGGGGACCTGTTTTATGCTGATATTTTTACTAAGAGCCATAGCTGCTGCGACCCCGCAGGCCTGCCCCATGAGCGCTGTTGTTCCCATTACACGCAAAGTGCCAAGGGCGGCATGAGTGGTACTTATATTGCGTCCGGCCATCATGAGGTTATCCACATCTTTGGCAATGCAGGCCCGCAGAGGAACTCCATAAGGTCCGCAATACGATTTAACGGCATAATCGTTAAAAGTATCATAGTTGTGATGGTTGGTAGGTTCGCTCGATCCGGCCAAAAGACCTCCGGGAGTATGCAAATCGACAAACCATCCGCCAAAGGCTATTTCATCTTCAAATACTGTTTTATCAAGAATATCGTGTTCGGTAATAAAGTACTCTCCAATGATGCGGCGCGATTCCCTTTTTCCGGGCACCTGGCCAATCCAGTCGAGCGCATAGTTTTTGCATCGCTCCATCATACGCGGGTCTTTGTTCTTCATCCAGTCCCACACACCCAGGGCATGGCGGGTAAGCTCGTGACGAATGGTTTCGTTATCGTAAATGGTGTTGTAAGGCACGCCAATTTCTAGCCACCAGAAACCGCCTCTTTCATCTTTTGGAAGGCGTCCCTGCTCATAAAAAAAAGCCGGATTTTCATGCTTGATGGCCCAGTCGGGAGCAGAGAAAGGCACGGGATAACCCATATTTTTTGTACGGAAATGGATGGAGTTGCCCATGGTATCGCCACTGGCGTGATCGGGTGCATGAGGTTCGTTAAACTCAGACTTTGACTCCGAACCCATTCTCCAGCTGCAGCCTGCGCGGTCGGCAACGATACCGTCGCCGGTGCAATCGATAAACTGTCGGCCATTTACAGTCAGAACGGTTTCTGCATTGATCACCCTTGCGACAACCGCTATAATTCTCTTACCTTCCTGATCCTTAATTACATCTTCAACATCTGTATTCATGAAACAGGTAAGGTTCTCTGTTTCCATAGCCATATCGTACATGGTGAGATCCCAAACGCTGTTGGTCCAGCCATTCTCATAAATTTCGGCATGGTTTTTCGAACGCTCTTCAATTAACAGCTCCGAAATAATACCCGTTTCGCGGGCATACCCATGGAAAGCAGCGGTACCATGAGGCGTTACACCTATTTCGGACGAAGAATTCCCGCCAAAAACAGGTCTGTTCTGGATAATACAGGTTTTTTGTCCAAGACGGGCAGCCGCCACTGCAGCACAGAAGCCGGCCAACCCGCCTCCGCAGACAACAACATCAAAAGAAAGCTCAGTATTTTTCATGTTAACATGATTATATCAATTTCAATCGTTTTTCAATTTTGTTTATTCTCAAAAGAATGAATACCCCTGCTGATGTCAGTCCAATTCCATAACCTAAAAGAATGCCCCGATCGGCTCTTTCAGTAATGGCAAGAACGAAAAACAGCAAGGCTATAGCAATGAGGGACCATCCGACAATTTTAGGCGGAAACAATGAAGCTTTTAAATTGGTGAGTTCAGGTGATTCAGACATTTCATTGGAGCTGATATAACGGGGACTTTCGGCTTTTTTTGTCAGCTCAATGGTTAATAAAATAGAAAACGGCACCAGCAAACCTGTGAGCGTTTCGATAGTACGCGAGTTCGCCTGAACCCAGAGCAAAAACGACGAAGGATTTCCTGATACAAACCACCCGTTTTGAATGAAATAGCCAAATTTCAAAATGACAGAAACTACTGCACTGATCAATATAACTGTAAAAATTGATTTTCCGGTAATTTTTTTTGAATACACACCCCAAATCACGGGCATGATCATAGGTCCTGAAATAAGTGCCGTAGCCGCAAGGATAATCTCATCCGCACCCCCCATCCGGGGCACAAGAATGGCAATTCCCATCACAAGCAAGCCGATGGTGAAGGTCATGAAGCGTCCCACTAAAATCTGACGCGCTTCGGAAGATGCGGGATATCTTTTCCTGTAAATATCGCGGGTGAGCACTCCGGCAAAAACATTCAGTTCGGCCTCGATACTGCTGGCTGTCGCCGAAAACATAGCAGCTGCCATCAACCCGATCAATCCCGACGGAAGAGCATACTGACAAGCGAGGATATAGGCCTGCTCATAGTTGGCCGACGGATCGACAATGCGGTACATCATGGGAGGCAACATCCACAAAACAGGCGATATCAGGTACATCACCCCGAAAAGAAAAGATGCTTTTTTTGCATCCTGTGGAGTTGGCACAGCAATGTTCTGCTGGATAAATGCCCATTCGCCGCCAATTTTCAGATAATGGATTACCACCCAGCCTGCCAGAAAAATCCAGGTAAACTCGCTTGTTACCGGACTGAAAAATCCTTCGGGAGCTTTGTTGACAAATTCTACAATGCCGCCCAGTTTCATAAATCCTAAGGGAACAACTACCGAAACCGCCACCATGAGCACCAAAAACTGCAGAACATTGGTGATAATGACTGACCATAACCCTCCTGTAATGGCATAAGTAATAATTACCGCCCCACAAAAAACAATGATGGCCACAACCGCTGTGGAAGTAAAGGTGACAGAACCCAAAAAGTGGCGTAATCCGCCCGGAAGTAATGCATCGAGAATAACCGACACCGAATAAAGAGCAACTCCAAGATTTAACAGTCTGAAAGCAATGTTAAACCATGTATAAAACTGAAGCACCGCCGGACCAAACCGCAGATTGATATATTCGGCAGCAGTGGTGATGCCCAGCTTTCGCCACCGTGCGGCAATGCCGTTTCCAACCAGAAAAGCACTAATTCCCAAACACATGGAAATACTTACGGCAACCATCCCGTACCGGAAAGCAATGCCGCCCCACACCACGAAAGTTCCGGCAGAAAACATGGTCATAAAGGCTGAAAGGCCTGAGAGCCACCAGGAAGAAGACCGCCCGGCAGCAAAAAAATCAGTGGAATTTTTAATCTTCTTCGATAAAATAAAACTGACCAGGATGTTTCCTGCGATATAAATCAGAAAAACTATTAAATCCTTAACCGACATAAAAGTTCTTATTATTGTTCCACCCAGAAGTCCCAGCTCATGGCAGGCAGCTCCACCAATAGCTTATCACCGTTTTGAGAACCGGCGGGGATACCTTTAAAGTCTGTGCCCGCTTCTTCAGGTGTATAGCGATATCCTTTGAAACTGTTTCTGCTGCCGGCTTCAATATTGAAAGTAAAAGACCGGGGACCCCGATTGGTAACTACTATAACCATTTTACCTTCGGGTGTTTTATAAGCCATAATACGCTGATCTTTGCGTACCTCATCTTCAGCAACTGCATAGCGACGGCAATTCCAGGGCATGTGCTTCAGAAATCCAGCAAGGGCAAACCAGTTGTAATTGTTGTAAACCCAATGACCGGGCTCAATATTATCAGTATCGATCTCGTTCCGGGCTTCGATTCTTTCAATAAGAAGCCTTGGATTTTTCTCATCGGGTGGGCCAATCTGAAGATCAGCTTCTCCCAGAGCTACCACAACAGCTGCGTGCGGAATTCCGAAATTGCCGTTTTTATCTTTTCCGGTATTTGAAGGAATATTTACCTTACCCTGTTTGAACCTTTTTACATACACCCTTTCTTCCCGATCGGAGACAAGCACCATATCTGACTTTTTCCAATCGGCTGGAGGCGTATAATCTGTGGAAGGATCAACAATCAGGTAAACATCGGCTTTGTTGCTAATGGTAAAAGCAAAGGCATTGCCTGGATTTGTATTCAGTTCACGTTCGGTCGATACAATTTGTTTTCCGATAAATGCGGGCGACACTCTCTTAACTTCAAGACCGTTGGATGTTCTGGCTGCCCCGGCAGCAACACCTTTCTTTACAGGTTTCGAAGCTGACCCTTGTTCCTGGTTTACAGGATTCCAGAAGCCAAGCGCATAACCTGCAGCCTCCGAATTCCTGGCAGGTTTGAGTGCATGAATCCAGAACCACGTTGGCGAATTTACAAAAGTGAACCAATTCATAATGTTCTGAACCGTGTTGAGGCAACGTTTAGGCGAGGTGCCGCCTGTGAGATACTCGTATTCGTTCTGGAATACGGGCAAACCAAAAGTATTTTTATGATATTTCTCCTGCTGGTCAATCAAGGTATTGGCATCGGCTCCAATCTGGTGCCACACCCAGGCATCAACAAACCTGCGGGCCTGAGGATCGCTGCTGATTTTAGCGGCATGTTTCAGGGGCCCTGATTCAGAGTCGACAATGATACTCACATTGGGATTTGCCGATTTTATAAGTGGGGCCACGGCATTAAACGTTCTGGTATACTGATCGGTAGTATACACACACGAACTATAATTCTGGTCAACCGAAGGCTCGTTCTGCAGCCCCCACATCTTTACAGGTATCTGGTTACGCTCGAAATAGAATATGTCGTTCACAAGGCTCTGACCGAAATCGGAGAGAAAGCGGGCAGTATCTCCCATATAAACGGGGTCGTTTGCGAAATCCTTTCCGAAACAGCGTAAACGGTTGTTGCCGTCTTTGCCCACATACCGTCCGTTTGCTTTCCAATAGGGAGTTGGCGACCAGTATTCCAGACTGATCCCTTCAATGCCGGCTTTGTGGATCATCTCTCTGATCTCCTCAGTTTGTGTATCCCATCTTCCGCGCAATTCCTTCTGGTCGGGTGTGGTACCCCGGAAATAAAGCCCTCCGGCTATGCGGCAGTAGCGGAATCCTTTAAGCATTTCATTGTAGAGGCGCTCCCTTTCTGAGGGAACAAGATCGTGAGGAACGCTGGTATTTGTTTCGGGCAAACCAAGATTTCCGGAGCCGATTGCGTCGGATTGGATTTCGAAGCCAAGCCCCCATATATATTGCTCCGGTTTATCGGCCTGAACCCGGTAAGTCCCTTTATCAGCTGCTTTTTCAAGCTGTGCCGCAACGGGAGCCGAGAGAAAAACCGCTAAAACTGCAAGTGCGTTAACCTTTTTGAAACAGTTACGAAAACGTGTTTTTGTCATTTTCATGTTATTAATTTTAATGTTTCGATTTTTTAAGAAGAACTACCTGGCGGTCTTCACCTGTTCTGTTTTATCAAGATCAGCGCCTTTTTTCCGTAGTTCGAGCCACGTTGCCTTATTGAGTGGCGGATATCCTTCCTTGCGGATACGCTCCCCGAGTTGACGGAAATTGGTTGCAACATCATCGGGAATAGAGCCGTCGGGTTTAGGACCGAAATTGAGCAAAAGATTGGCATTGTTTTCGGAAGCGCCCACGAGCATTTTCCATAAGCCATCCACATCCATGCAGGAGTTTTGCGGGTTCCATTCCCAGCTTCGCTGACTGGTAACCGCAATTTCTGCTTTTTTGCCCATGTTTTTCTGCCAGGCTTTGTCCGACAGATCCCTGATTTGGATTTCCTGAGGTGAATTTCCGGGATAATGCATGCTGATAGATTTCAACTCCCTCTCACCCACCAAAATATCTTCCGTGCCTGTAATACCCGTTTTAAAATGTATGAGGGCATGAGGCTGATACTTGTGAATCAAATCGTAAAACTCCTGAACCTTAAACATTTCGCTATTGGCCAGGACGCCACCCAGCGGATCGAACCAAAAACCTGCAACAGGTCCGTATTTAGTGCAAAGTTCAGTAAGCTGATTTTTACAAAACGTCCTGTATTCTTCAAAATCTTCGGGCTTACGGTATTTTAAATAACCTGGAGTTGCGGCATAATCGGGTCTGGCTGAGTTATACAATTCACGCGGAATAAAATAAGGATGCGTCCAGTCAATTCCCAGGGAGTAATAAATATAAAGAGGCATACCACGTTTCCGGCACACACTGGCCAGTTCCGCTACAAAATCCCTGTTCATGGGGTAATCCTTACTGTCGAAACCGGTGTATTTGCTATCCCATAAGCAGAATCCATCGTGATGCTTTGCAACAAAAGTAATATACCGCATTCCGCTTTCCTCGGCCAGCTTTACAATCTTTAAAGCATCAAAGCCCGAAGCATCTGTTTCTCTTGCTGTTTTTTGATACTCTTCCAGTGGAATTCGTTGATTATACATTGCCCATGCAGCATGGTATTTTCCCCAAACACCCCAGTGGATAAACATGCCGAGCCTTGCGTCTTCAAACCATGCAAGAGAAGCTTCGCGGGGCGATTTTTTATAGATTTTCGAGTAATTAGTCAGATAATAAGGAATCTTGCTGTCCTTTTGCGCATAGAACTGTCCGGAAAAGCAGCAGATAAAAATTAATAAAACAACAATATTTTTCACGGGCATGTATTGCTGAAGATTTCAGTTAACTAAGTGATTAAGTTAAACCATGTCATCGGGCGACTCTGGTTTTACCGGCAGTCTACCTGTTTTTATTTCGAAAGCTGTCCCTTTCCTTAAGTTCAGCCCGAAATAAACTTCCTAAAGATGCAACCACAAAAAAAGAATCTGTAATACTCAGAAAACCAAAATGGTTCAGAACTATAAGCATACAAACTTAGTGGCATGAAAAAAGGTTGTGCAAAGGCAGATTTCTCCCTTACGCACAACCTTTTATAATTTTAGTAACCTGTATTCTGTGTCAGATTAGGGTTGATGAGTATTTCCTTGGTTGGAATAGGCCACAGGTATTGATTAGCCGGGAAGTTTCGTACGGCACAAAGCTTAACCAGACCGGCGTTATACATGGGCTCGAAATCGGCACATCCGTCTTCATCAACAGGAGGAACCTGAGGGAAGAACCATAACCCGGGTTTAACAACCTTGTTGCGTAAATCCACCGGGTCGAGCATACCATACATATCTTTGCTCAACACTTTTTCGGCAATTTTCCAGCGGATAATATCTTCGTACCGGCGTCCTTCAAGAGCAAACTCCATTCGTCTTTCTATTCTGATGGCCTTGCGAACTGTGGCCTTATCGCCGGCCAAAACTGCAGGATAAGCAACTTTATTGTCGACCGCAACTTTATATGCACGTGCACGCACCTTGTTGATTGATGCATCGAGCATTGCCTGGTCAATTTCGCCCAGTTCGGTTTTGGCTTCAGCATACATTAACAACACATCGGCGTAACGCATAATGATGTTTGTATTTTCAGCCTTGTAGTCATCGGTCCAGTCCTCGTCAATACCTTTTTTAAAGGCAATACCGTTAAACGATGCAAATTGTGCATTTGCTCTGTTGTCGTTATTGGTAACCCGTGCGCCGGTCTTTAAATTCAAAGTTTTTAAAGAATCGGGATGCGGCTGATAAATAAAGCCCAGCCAAGGGGTTCCGAATTCCACCAGAGAGGCATTACACCGTGGGTCGCGATTTTTAAACGGGTTGCGCGGATCAAAAAGAGGAGACTCGTCGATGGGTAAACCATCGGTGCAAAGATAAGAGCAGAAAAGATACCACGATGGACCTGTAGCTGCACCCCATCCGCCTACAAGACGCGGAAGGTAGTTTTTGGTATCGGGAATTGTAACATTAAGAAGTGTAGAGCGGGCATTGCCAAATATGAGTTCCTTCGGGTTCTTGGTTTTCGAAAGAAACAGGGTAGCATAGTCGCTGAACAGCTCATAAACACCTAAATCCATGCAAGCTTTGGAAGCATCGCGGGCAACAGCCCAGTCTTCAAAAAAGAGGGCCACACGAGCTTTCATTGCAAGAGCCGCACCTTTGGTAGCCTGAAGGTTTTGAGCAGAACCATAAGTGGTTGGAAGCTTTGAAGCTGCAAAGTCAAAATCTTCGTAAATCTTTTTGAGAATTTCTTTTTTATCAGTTCTGGCCATTTTAAATGACTCACCCAGTTCAGGAACCTTATCAACATAAACCACATCGCCAAAGTAAGTGATCAACCGGGAATAATGGCATGCACGCACAAAACGAACATTGCCCTGGTATTTCTCGATAGTTGCATCGGGCAGCTTGCCAACCGATTTATCCAGGTTTTCCAGAATAGTATTGGCGCGGGCGATCCCTTTATACAAGTTTGCCCACCAGTTTAAAACAGTACCGTCCTGTCCGTTCAATGTTCCGTTGGTAATGGCTGTGGTTCTGTCGCGATACATCATATCATCAGTCCACAGATCATAATCTCCGTAAGGAATCATATAATTGGGCCAGAAATCGATCCGGTAAAGGTCGTTAATGGCCATTACAATTTCACTTTCGTTTGAATACCAGTTTGCACTGGACCCCTCTGACAGAGGATTTAAGTTCAGGTCGTTACAGGAATACAAAAGCACCAGACCTGCAAACAATATATTTAAAATTTTAATTTTCATAGTTGTAGATATTATAATGATACTGACAAACCAAATATGTAAGAAGCGGTAATGGGGTGTCCGTTAGCTGCAACCTCAGGATCCCATCCTTTCGGGAACTTATCGAAAGTTAAAAAGTCGGATGCACTCAAATAGGCTCTTACCCTCTGAAGACCAACTTTTTTAGTCCATAACGACGGCAGGGTGTACCCCAGAGTGATATTTTTAAGTCGTAAATACCCGCCATTTATGAGCCAGTAGTCGGACATGGTGTAGTTATTTCCCTTATTATTTTCAGAAAGTCTCGGATATTTAGCATTGAGATTTTCTTCTTCGGAATTGTACTTACTCCAGTAATTACCATCGAGTATTGCCGGCATATTACCCCAGTTGTCCGACAATGGAGTGATCATCAATCCCTGTAAGCGGGCATTCACTTTTCCAACACCCTGAAACACCAGTGAAAAATCGAGGTTTTTATATCCCATTTTGATATTCGAACCAAACATGTACCGTGGTAATGAACCTCCCAATAAAACCCTGTCGTAAGTTGGAGTAATCAATCCGTCGGGTACACCTTCAGGACCGCTGATATCTTTATATTTAACATCGCCAACCTTCACCGCGGTGCTCGTT
Source organism: Bacteroidota bacterium (assembly GCA_021779665.1). Taxonomy (GTDB): domain Bacteria; phylum Bacteroidota; class Bacteroidia; order Bacteroidales; family JAAUTT01; genus JAAUTT01. The sequence goes on from JAJYAG010000062.1 coordinate 13,782, forward strand.
TTTGCCGAGGCAGCAAGATCTTCGGCAGTCTGGAACAAACCATCGGATACGTAACCATACCATTCGTTGAATTCGCTGTCTTTCTTCTTAATCTGATCACCAACGAATTCAGTACCACCTAAATCGCCCATGATCGATTTAAAATCGGACATGTTAGCAGAAACAGAATAAGTAAATTCACCAATTTTATCGTTCCAGCCAATTTCACCATCCCAGCCTTTGGTAAACATTTTACCGGTATTCTGATCCGGGTTGTCGAATCCCATGTAGTCAGGAATTTCGAGCGCCAGAAGCATATCCCTGGTTGTTTTCTGGTAATAGTCGCCGGTTAATCTCAATCGGTTATTAAATAAATTTAAATCAATACCAAAGTCAACTGACTGGGTTGTTTCCCATGAAATATCGCGAATGGCATACTTGGTTTGTGCTGCAGTTTGAGCCGCAACCACATTTGTTCCCTGATAAAATAAAGCATTCGAGAAATCTATTGTGGCCTGGTAAGGATAATTACCAATACGTTCGTTACCCAGTGTTCCCCATGAAGCTCTTAGTTTGAGGAAAGACAACCACGAAAGATTGCTCATAAAGCTTTCTTCCGAAACTACCCAGCCTGCCGAGAAAGAAGGGAAAGCTCCCCATCTGTAATCTTCATGAAAGCGGGACGAACCATCGTAACGGATATTTCCCTGCAGGAAATATTTACTTTTGAAGTTATACATAATTCGACCAAAGTACGACCGGTAAGCATTTTCCCATGCATTTCCGTAGTTACCGCGAAGATCAAGAGGACCCAAATCCAGGTATGGAAATGTTGTTAATCCGTATTTTTCGCGCGAAGCACCCATGTTTTCGTTCTTCGAATAGAAATTTTCGTAACCAGCCATGGCATTCAGGTTATGATTGCCGAACGATTTATCAAAATTAGCCAGCAACTGCGAAGTTACCCTTGTGTAATCGTTACGTGTCTCATATAGGTTTGTCTGTGTTCCACCCTCCAGTGTTCCGATGACAAGAGTAGGATCATCAGCAGCTGTGTATTCAACACGTTTCTGGAAAGCTTTACCCTTATCAATTCCAAAAGTTGGAGAGAGAACTGCCGATATCTTCAACTCTTTAATAGGAGTAAAATCTAACGAAATTCTTCCATTTAACTGATTATACCAGTTATAGCGATAACCACCAAAATTGCTCATACCATAAATATTGGCACCTGTTTTACCTTCGGCAATGCGGCCATCGCTCCAGGTTGCAGCATATACCGGGGGAGAAATCAAAGTATTGTAAACCGGGTCGTGGTATGGATTAACATAATGAGATCTTTTAAAGCTTAAGTCTAAGCTGGCCGATAAAAGTTTATTGATAGTTACATCGTTATTGAAACGGGCTGAAACACGCTCGAAATCCTTTCCGCTGTACAACGACGCCGTCTTATCATATCCGATGGAGGCTTTTGTGCGAACAGCTTTTGTTCCGGCTGTGATACTTAAAACATGGCTCTGACGCGGAGCATTGTCCTTAATCATAAGGCCCATCCAGTCTGTATTGGGATATTTGTTAGGATTTTCAGCATTCAGAGTCCAGTAGTTATCAATCACATCCTTGGTGTAAAGCGGATACTCGTTGGCATCATTGTTTTTATCGTTCCAGCGGAGTTCGTTAACCATCTGCATGTATCTAACAACATCCACGTATTTGGGTAATGTTGTAGGTTTTTCAACTCCATATTCGGTATTATACTGAATACCAATCTCGCCCGACTTGGCACGTTTGGTGGTTATAAGAATAACGCCTGCGGCTGCACGCGAACCGTATATTGATGCAGAAGCTGCATCTTTTAATACCGAAATGTTATCAACATCAGCGGGATTGATATCGTTGATGTTATCGATAGGAACTCCGTCGACTATTACCAAAGGACTGCTTTCGCCAATGGTGGTGATACCGCGGATCCTGATTGTTGCAGAAGCTCCCGGAGCATTGTTGTTTCGTGTTACCATAACACCCGACATGGCTCCCTGAAGAGCCTGCGATACCTGTGTAGCCTGGCGTCCTTCAATAGCATCGCCCTGAATAGAACTTACAGAGCCTGTTAAGTCTTTTTTCTTAACGGTACCATAACCTACTACAACAACTTCTTCAAGATTTGTAACATCAGCTATCAGCTTTACAGCTAACTCGGCTTCATTGTTTACAACAACACGTTCGGTATTAAAACCTAAAAACGAAATAACCAAAACCGAACCTGGTGCCGGAACAGTGAGCGTAAATTTTCCGTCGACATCGGTTACAGTTCCTGTTGTGGTACCTTCAATCACCACATTGGCGCCAATAATGGGTTCCCCGGAGGATGCATCAGTAACAACACCTTTAACCTGTTGTTGCTGAAAAGCTTTTGAGGGACCTATGATTACAACATTTCCATTTAATATTTTAAATGACAAAGATTTATCATTCAATAAATTTGACAATACATCGTCGATGCTTGCATTTTTAATATTTATGGAAACCAGATCATTCAATTCCCGGTAGTTATCACTGTAAAAGAACCTGAAATCACTTTGTTTTTCAATTGTTTTGATAACATCGGATAAGGACTTGCCACTTATGCTCAGATCCAGCCTGGCACTTTGAGACAAACTGGCAGAAACATTGAAGGTAGCGAGGACAAATAGCAGCAGTGAAACTTTCATAGTTAGAATTTTTTGGTGAGAGAGTTTCAGATTAAACTTGGGCAAAGGAAACCCTTTACAATTTTTTTTCATAAATTTGTAGTGTGTTAATTATTAATAAATGTTTTGTTATTCTATTGCGAGTAGAATATCAGAAGCAAAAGGATGGAATCATTTTATGATTCCATTCGATTTTTAAGGGGATAGCATTTCAGTTCTCATAGTCTCTTTTTTTAGTTTTATAATGAGTAGCCTTAGTAAGCTTCTTTGTAAACTTTTTCCAGATTCCTGTTAATGGTCCACACAACCTTGCCCTTATCTATGCTGTAAGAAATCGGAATTGTGTACTGCATAATGCTGAATACTTCTTCAACAGTTTCTTTTTCAATAGTACCTGAAAACCGGTACTGTTTTAAGTCCTCGTCCTGCAAATTAATGGAAACATTGAACCTGCGGGATAAAACAATAGCAAGACTTTCCAGATCCATACCTTTTATAAGCCAGCGCGAATCCTTCCATGAAGTTTCGGTTTCAGCTTCGGTTTTGCTGATAATCATTTCGGGCATCTGAATATCCTTCGGTAGCGGATTTAACTTACCGGCACTCTTCTCCTCGGCAGGCTTTTCGGCCAATTGCTCAACACCTTTAAATATCAATACTTTCTGACCGGGTTTCAGGACAACCGTTTTACGCTTGGAAGTCTTTTGCTCTTCGGAAGTTAAAATTTCGTCGACCAGAACTGAACCTTTTACAAGCACGGTTTCAATCATTTCCTCATCAGGATAGGCTTTCACATTAAACTCGGTCCCAAGCGCCTTTATTGTTGCTTTAACAGTATTCACAAGAAAAGGTATTTTCTTATTTTCGGCTACCTTAAAATAACCCTCTCCAACCAGATTTACTTCGCGCAGTTTGGTTCCGTAATCCATACCATAGGTAAGCCGGCTGCCTGCATTTAAAGTAACCTCAGTACCATCGGGCAGTACAAGGTTCGACTTTGAACCAAGCGGCACATTGATCACATTCACAAGAGTGCCGCCAAATCCCTTTTCATGGTTCGAAAGGTACTTATATCCAAAAGCCCCGGTAATGCACGAAATAACGATCACCGCAGCCCATTTCAAAAGTGAGATCGATTTTGTTTCTGTTTCAAACTCCTCTTCAGTTTGAGAGGCGTTGTTGGCAATTTGGAATTTCACTTTCTGAAGAACCGTTTCAACCTCTCCGTTACCCTGATAGGTAGCATTCCAGATACGGTAAAAGCTTTTGAAATGCTCTTTATTCGAAGGATCGGCATTAATCCAGTCAGCGAGCGATTTGCGTTCGGCTTCCGTAATTTCTTCCTTCAAAAAAGAAAGAATAAGACTATCGATGTACGAAATGTTTTCTTCCATAATTCCAGTTCTAAGCTAATGACGTTTTGAATTTGTTTGCGGGTATATGAGAAATGAAAAATTAATTAAAAAAATAATTTGACTATTGATAATGAGATAACTACAATTAAAAATTTCAGGTACACATCCAGTTTTTCTCTTAAATGCTCCAGCGCTTTTTTTATGTTGATCTTTACCCCGTTTACCGAAATACCCATTTCCTGTGCTATTTCTTCGTATTTCATATTGCTGTAACGGCTAAGTTTAAAAGCTTCCCTGTACCTGGGTGGCAAAGTCTCTATTGCCTCATTAACCTTCTCTTCCAATTCGTTGGTAATAATATATTCAAGCGGATCCTGACCCAAATCCATTAAGGCGTATCTTCTTTTTTGCTGTTCGTCTACTTCAGTTTTAAGTTTCTCCTGAACTTTCTGTGCCCGGTAATAATTGATACAGTTATTATACACCGATTTTACGAGATAGTCCCTGAGAGAACCTGTTATTACAAGTTCCGATTTATTATTCCATAGTTTCAGAAAAACATCACATACAACCTCCTCCACAACATGATCGTTACGGAAGAAGCCCCGGGCTTCGCGACAAAGTAATTTGTAGAACGATTTGAAAATGGTATCAAAGGCGTGCTGATCCCCTGCTTTGAGTTCTCTTACAAGAATACCGTAATTATCATCATTCATGCCGCTCCACCTTTGAAATAAACGTTAAAAGTTACAAAAATAATTATTGACAGCAATAAACCACAAACATAAAATGTCTCTTTTAAAAGCCACAGAAGTCATTTTCAGCAGTCGGTGGTATAAATCATATTTTTGGTTCAGCAAATTAATATCTTTGCCTCTCAATGAAAAACAACTCTAAAAAAGAAGAGCTTATGAAAAAATTCACCTTCAACCTGGCTTCAAAAGCAATTGTTCTCTCATTCGTGGTAATCGCAGTTCTCAGTTCGTGTAAACCGGGTGCCACTCCATCGGTCGAAATTAACGGAACCGTTAAAGGGGCCGATAATGGTACCGTTTACCTGCGGAAATTTTACAACAAAATGTTTTTCACCATCGACTCGGCTAAAATTACCGATGGTAAATTCAGTTTCTCGAAAGATGTGGAAACACCCGAATTGTATGGGTTAACGCTCGACACAACCCATTATCCTTTGTTTGTTTTCCTGAATAAAAACGATAAGCTTCAGGTTGAACTCTTTGCCGAAAATCCCGACAGCATTAATATTACAGGCTCGGCCGACAACGATTTGTTCTGGAATTACCGAAGATCCAATATCGATGTTAAAATTGACTCTTTTATCCAGAAGAATCCAAAATCAATCGTTTCAGCATACATTCTTTACCGTGAATATTCGTACCGTCTCTCTCCCGAAGAAATTGAGCATAATATTAGTCTGCTCGACACCTCCTTCAGGAACTCGCAATATGTGAAAGTTCTTCAGGAACTTGTTGAAACACTCAAAAGAGTTCAACCCGGCAACAAAGCCATTGATTTTGAATTACCCGACACCACCGGAACTCCGGTTAAGCTTTCGTCGAAATTCGGTAAGCTGATGCTGCTCGACTTCTGGGCTTCGTGGTGCCCTCCGTGCCGTGCCGAAAACCCCAATCTTGTAAAACTTTACAATCAGTATAAAGATAAAGGCTTTACCATTTTCCAGGTATCGCTCGACAAAAAGAAAGAAGCATGGGTTAAAGGCATAAAGGACGATAAACTTGACTGGACACATGTTTCGGATCTCGCTTTCTGGAACAGCTCGGCGGCAAAAACCTATGGAGTAAGAGCCATTCCTTCGAACCTTTTAATTGACGAAACCGGCACCATCATAGCCCGCAATGTTATGGGCGAAGACCTGGCCAAGAAGCTGGAAGAATTATTGGGCAAGAAGAAGTAAGCTATACACAGTTTTTATTAAATTCTGTAAATCTAAGCTTTGATTAATACGGCATTAATAAATACGGAGTTAGCTTTAAGAATAAAGCAAAGCGATCTAAAGGCTTTTGAACTGCTCTTTAAGATTTACCATAAACCTTTGTGCAACTACGCAAAGGTTTATGTTTATAACATCGATATTGCCGATGAAATAGTTCAGGAAACTTTTATTTCAATATGGGATAACAGAACATTAATCGATGAACAGAAGTCCTTGAACTCGTTTCTTTACAAATGTATTTATAATAACTGCATCAATTTTATAAAAAAAGCTCAAACAAATCGTAAACTCTCCGAAGCATATAAAAAAGAAATCGAATACCGAGTCAGAATGCTGGAAGAAAACTATTCGGAAAGTTATTTTGATCATCTTACCAACGAAGAACTGGAAAATTCTATTAAAATTGCAATAGAACACCTTCCCGATCAATGTCGCGAAATTTTTCTATTAAGCCGTTACGAAGAATTAACCTATCAGCAAATCGCCGACAAACTGAACATTTCAATTAACACAGTGAAGACACAATTATCCCGGGCTCTGCAGAAATTACGTATTGACCTTAAAGAAAAATAATTTTTTTTCAGCATTCTTGTCACCCTGCCAAACCAAAAAACTGTAATACTAATAGCACACTTAATTATGGATTCTACAGAAAACAAAAATTCGTTACTCAACGAACTTACCATTAAGTTTTTATCAGGAGAGTTAACTGATTCTGATAAAGCTGAATTGGATAATCTATTAACCGAATCCGAAAACCGGAATATTTTCAATTCCATAAAAGAAACCTGGATAGCAACCTCATTGCTGCAACCCACAAATTCGAAACTCGATACCGATTCTTCCTGGAATTATTTGCAGAATAAACTTCAGGAAGAACCTGCTCCACAAAAACTTTTCAGATTTTCATTCAATCAATTCGCGAAAATTGCAGCTTTGGCCATCATTTTAATCGGAACTACAATTTTCTTTACTCTTAAATTTTGGGAAGCTAAAACCGACCAAAATTCCATTTGTAAAATAACAACACCTTTAGGGTCGCGATCGTACATTGTACTGCCTGATGGCTCACAGGTGTGGCTTAATGCCGGAACAACCCTGAAGTATCCTTCCTCATTTACATCCGATGAAAGAAATGTTTATTTAACCGGTGAAGCCTATTTTAAGGTAAAAACTGATCCCAAACATCCTTTTGTTGTTCATTATTCGGACGTAAAAATCAAGGCTTTTGGAACAGAATTCAATGTAAAGGCTTATCCCGAAGAAAATTTTATTGAAACAACCCTTATTAAAGGTATTGTTAAGGTAGAAGGTAAGGACGAGCAAAAAAAGCACTTTTTGATTACCATGCAGCCAAAACAGAAAGTAACTCTGTTAACCGCGCAGAAAACCAATCTAAAGCCTCAAGCCATTAAACCTGAAGAAGAAAGCTATGTAAATGAAACTATAATTCCCGAAAGTATACCCGTTAAACCCATTACAACTGACTCCGTAAAAACAGTTCTTTATACTTCATGGAAGGACTCCAAATGGGTTTTTGAAGGTACGGAACTTAGTGAAATAGCTGTATTGCTTGAAAGAAGATATAATATCCAGGTAAAGTTTAATGCCAGCGAATTGAAGAGTTATACATTTACAGGTACTTTCCAGGAAGAGACGCTTGATCAGGTCCTTGAAATTCTGAAGATCACTACTCCTGTCCGATATCAGATGGTAGGCAAAGGAGTATTAAAACTATCGTTAGATTCCGAATTAATTCAGAAATATAAGAAATACACAGAAACTAGATGATAAACTTAAAAGATAACAGCCTATGATAAAAACTTAAACCTGAAAAATAAAAATGGAGCCACGCCAATGGCCCCACTCATAATTTATTAACTCGATATTCTCTCCCAAGAATATCAACTTTTTATTAATAAAAATCAGAACAAAACTATGAAAATTTTTTGTATTAGGGATAATTTCCCTTTTAAAAAGGATTGCCACAAAATACTACTTATCATGAAACTAGCAATCATCCTTTCGTTAGTCACTATCATTCAAACTACTGCATCGGTCTATTCGCAGAAGGTTAGCCTGGACATTGAAAATACTCCTATGCGGGAAATTCTTAAAAATATTGAAAATCAGAGCAATTATCGTTTTTTTTATAACGACAAACTTACCGGGTTAAACAAAAAAGTTTCCATTAAGGCTTCAAACGAAAATGTTTCGGAAATTTTAAAGCAGCTGCTTTATCGGCATCAACTTTCGTTTAAGATTATTGAAAACGATATGATCATAATAGCTCCTGCCGAAATTACCCAACAGATAAAGATAAACGGAGTTGTTGCCGATGCTGCTACAGGCGAGCCTTTAATAGGAGCCAATGTGATTGTAAATGGGACAACCATGGGTGTTGTTACTGACGTCGAGGGTAAATTTTCAATTACTGTCCCAAATGATGATGCCGAACTCGTTATTTCTAGTATTGGTTACCTGCCTGAAAAAATAAAAGTTGCCGGATTATCCACCATCAACGTAAAGCTTGTTAGGGACATACGACAATTAGAAGAAGTAGTTGTGGTGGGTTACGGCACTCAAAAGAAAATTACAGTCACGGGCTCCGTAACCTCTGTTTCGGCAACAGAATTAAAACAAACACCAGCCACCAACCTAACCAATGCTCTAGCTGGAAAGCTGCCCGGATTAATTGCTACTCAATATGGTGGTGGCGAACCAGGAGTAGATGGCAGCGAATTATTCGTAAGAGGAATTTCAACTTACAACTCAGGTAACAACTCTCAGAAACCAATCGTAATTGTCGATGGTATCGAGCGTTCCTTTTCCAATCTTAACAGTGATGAAGTTGAATCAGTTACTCTGCTTAAAGACGCCTCAGCTACTGCTATTTATGGTGTACGTGGTGCCAATGGAGTAATTCTTGTAACCACCAAACGCGGAAAAATTTCCGACAGAGCAAATGTCACTTTTAAAGCATCATCGGGAATGTCCTCACCTATTAAATTTCCCGAATATCTAGGTTCGGCTGATTATGCAATGCTCTATAACGAAGCGGTTAAAAATGACGCCCAGCGTGATGGTGTAGCTCCAAGTAAAAAACTCTTTTCGGAGGAACAGATTGCTAATTACCGGAAAGCAAAAGGAGACAATTCCGATGGTTTAGGTTATAACATCGATTTATTCGACTATGCTTTTAAACCGAGTATCCAACAGGACTATAGTTTATCAATCCGAGGTGGCAGCCAGAAAGTTCGGTACTTTGTTTTAGCCGGGTATACAAATCAGAAAGCTAATTATAAACACACGGACCTGTCGGATTTCAACACCAATGCTGTTTTTAACCGTTATAACTTCCGCTCTAATGTGGATATAGATATCACAAAGAATTTCTATTTCAAACTCGATGTAAGCGGCCGTGTACAAAACCGTATCTACCCGGGTACCACTGCAGCACGCATTATTCAGATTGCAAATACCCAACCATCTATTTATCCGATTGTTTTACCTGATGCTGACATACCCGAAAACCGCATCTTCAGAGAAAATAACCCAAAAGGGTTATTAGTCGGAACACAGTTATACAGGTATAAGATGCTGGGAGAGCTGGCTGATGCAGGCTTGAAAAACGAGTACCAGACCTTTATGGAAGGAACATTTGCAATGGGGCACAAGCTCGATTTCTTAACTCAGGGACTAAAGGCTGATGTTCAGTTCTCTTATGACAGTCAGGCCGGGAATACAATTGACCGTTCGATACCTCACGAAAGTGTAGGCTACGCTGAATTCGGCGGTTATCCTACTTTTTATCCATCGGTTGGAGTCGATGTTTTAATGGATGGCGGTATTTACAACGGAGCTTATGTTTCGCCGCGCCGGACCGTAAGTGCCACCATGAATAATGGTATTGCTTACGACACACCAAAACCACAGAGAATAAACTATGGCCAGGTTTCGTTAACCTATGCCCGCTCTTTTGGTAAAAACAATGTTTCCGCTTTCCTTATGGGTAATCGCCGCAAAAGGCAGTTAAACAACGAAGTAGCTTTTGCCAATCAAGGGGTATCGTTCAGAGGAACTTACAATTACAACGAAAAGTATTTATTCGAAATTAATGCCGCTTATAACGGCTCCGAAAACTTTGCAAAAGGAAAACGTTACGGCCTCTTTCCGGCAGTTTCAGCAGGTTGGGTAGTTACAAACGAACCTTTTATGAAAAACCAGTCAATAATCAGCCACTTAAAATTAAGAGGCTCCTTTGGTGTGGTTGGCAGCGATCAGCTGGCTGTGAACAGATTCCTTTATCTTCAGTTTTACACCACCACAGGTGACAAGTACCAGTTTGGCGATGGTTTATCGAGCGATACAAGGAATACCCTAACGGAAGGTGCTCTTGCAAATCCGGAACTTACCTGGGAAAAAGAACGCAAAACAAATGTCGGTATGGATGTTCATTTCTTTAATGACAAGTTAAGTTTGTCGGTTGATGCATTCTATAACTTCCGGTATGATATACCAACTGAACCCGGATGGAATTTTTCTAAAAATGCTTCCACCGTTATCGGGAAAGGGGCTCCTCAATTAAATATTGGCGAAATAGAAAACAAGGGAATTGAAGTTGAAATGGAATGGAGAGATAAATTTGGTGAGTTTATGTACTACATTCGCCCAAACTTCCAGTTCTACAGAAATAAGATCTTGTTCTACAATGAGAATACACGCATATCTCCTACCGGAAACGAAGTATCCTGGGCTTACCGCACCGGAAAGCGCATAGGTGAACAGTTTGTATATGTCTTCGATCATTTTGTGAAAGATCAGTCCGAAGCTGATGAGCTCAACGCAAAAAATTACCAGAGTTGGGGTAAACTTATCCCTGGAGATGTAGTTTACAGCGATATTGACGGTGATGGTAAAATAACCGATCAGGAGGACCGCATTGCTATGGGAAACCCCCGCACACCAGAGATAATGTTTGGTGCCCCTATTGGCTTATCTTATAAGGGATTTGATTTGAGTGTTCTTTTCCAGGGTGCCGCAAATACCAGCGTACTCCTGAAAAGTTCCGCCGCATACGACTTTCCTGTATACGCGCAGGATGTAATAGGGAGAGTTAAAACAATTCATTTACAGCGCTGGTCACCTGAGACAGCCGAAACAGCAAAATATCCGGCACTTCATTACGGTGCTCACGATAATAATAAAAATGAGAACAGTTCTTTATTCCTGAAAGATGCATCTTACGTGCGTTTGAAATCTTTTGAAATTGGGTATTCAATTCCTCTTAATTTATTAAAGAAGGTAGGACTCACTTCCACACGGATCTACATTCAGGGTTTAAACCTTTACACCTGGGATAAGCTTAAAGATTTCGATGTAGATCCTGAGACAAATACAGGTGGCGACTGGTACCCAATCCAAAGGGTTTTTAATGTTGGAATTGATGTTACATTTTAATTAGAAAAACTATGAAAAAATATATTAAACTATTAGCATTTATTTTTTTGATTTTAATAATAAATGCCTGCAAGGAGGATTTCCTGGAAAGAGCTCCGGATGATCAGATAAACGAAAGCACTTTATTTACAAAGTGGGATAAAGTAAACGACTATGCCAATCGTGCATATTGGGATTTAAGAGCATACAGAGACCGCGGTATTGTAACACTTAGCCACTTTTCATTATCGGGAATTACGGATGAATGCAAGGGCACCAAAGTTCAGAACGGAATTCCCGATTTATTCAACTCCGGTAGCTTTGGTCCATCCACCGGCATGGTTAAATATGGCGCAGAAGGCATATATTGGGGCGATGTTTACGCATCTGTAAGGCTTTGTAATAAATTTCTTGAAGGAGTTGAAAAATATAAATCACCCGACAATCCACTCGATCCAGGTGATCTTCAAAAAAGGGTTGCTGAAATTCATTTTATGAGAGCTTATTTTCATTTTCTGATCTTCAGGTTTTATGGCGATATCGTTTATCTCGACAGAGTCCCGGGTATAACCGAAAGCTTTCAGCGTATGTCGTGGACCGAAGCACTTCCTAAGTTTATGGCCGATCTGGACTATGCTATCGAAAACCTTCCGGTTCGTCATAAACAGATCGATTTTGGCCGTGTTGAGAAGGGAACTGCCATGGCTCTCAAAGCAATTCTGCTATATATTAATGCAAGCCCAATGTATAATGGTGGTAAATTACCTGGCAACGACACAAGAGTAGGAAAAGAAACTTATAGCACGTATAATAAAGAAAAATGGAAACTTGCCGCTGATGCAGCTAAAGCTCTTATGGACCTGAAAGACGAAGCTGGAGCTCCTCGTTATACTCTGTATACCGGACAAGGTTCTGCATGGCAGGCCGAAAGCGGAAATAAAGTGTATGCAAGACTTAAACAACTTTATATCGATTTCGAATCCATCAAAAATGAGTATATATTCATCCTTGCACGCAATAAACCTGAGGCATGGCAGCGCGATCATCTGCCTCCTTCGAAAACAGGGGCATCGCGACTTCAACCTTTACAGGAACAGGTTGACGAATACGAATTTATTGGCAATGATGGTTATGGATATCCCATTTACGACCCTCAAGCCGCCGCAAAAGGATACGATGACAAGAATCCCTATGTAAATCGCGATCCAAGGTTATACTCCGATGTAATGTATCATGGATGCACTTATCAAAACTCGGTTATAAATACCGAAACAGGCAACGATAAAATTGGTGCTAATAATGCTACTTCAACCGGTTATTATTTACGAAAATTTTACCACGAAGACTGGAAGGTAAGTGGTAGCTGGTCGCTTCACTTTCCCATTATCCGTCTGCCCGAAATTCAGCTTATTTATTGCGAAGCTATGAACAGGTATTATGGCCCAAGCGCCGATATTAATACGGTTTTAAATAATCTTCGCTCGCGTTCCTTTATGGCTCCTGTACCTCCGGGGTTGAACGAAGAAGAACTTCATAAGTACATACAACGCGAAAGAAGAGTTGAACTTTTCTACGAAAACAAACGATATTTCTATTCCCGCTGGAACCTCGAACCGACTTCTGAAACAGAGCTTGCCAGGGAACAGGAATGGAATACTTCAGCCAACCCATCGTTACCTTATCCAAGAACGCAAAAAGTGGTACATGGCATGAAACCTGTAATTGATCCAACCGGAAAAATTTCAGTTGGCTCAACCAAATACCGGATGGAACGATTTAAGTTGGAAGACAGAGTTTTTACCGACAAAAATTATTTTTGGCCCTTAACTACCACAGATCTCGCAAATGATCCAGGTTTAATTCAGAATCCCAACTGGTAATCCAGTTAAAGCGGCTCTATCGAAAGATTCAGCCGCTTTTTTTGACCGCGGTCAAATGACTTTACGTCGAAAGGATATTACAACAACAAGTGTTTGTTCAGCATCTTTAATAATGCAGCTTGTTTTGTTGGTTTGCTGATATAGTCAATACAACCGGCTTCCAAAGCTCTTTGCTTTTCATCTAATGAGGCATACGCAGTTTGTGCTATTATTTTCAACTGCGGTTTGTGCCGTCTTATTTGCTGTGTGGCTTCATAACCATTTATATCGGGCAAACGAATGTCCATTAAAACTAAATCAACCGGGTGAGATACAGAAAAATCAATGGCTTGTCTGCCATTTTCGGCCAGCATAACATTAAATCCTTTGCCCGACAATGCAGTCTGAATATACAGGGCATTATACGAATCATCCTCCACAATGAGAATGGTTTTTCCATTAAATTTTTCGCCGTTCAGATTTTCAGAAGTTACCCGATGGGGCAAAAGCGACCGATCCGATATAAAAGGGAATTTAATGGAAAAGGTACTGCCTTTTCCTGGCTCGGATTCAAGAGATATTTCACCTCCTAACAAACCTGTCAGGGCCTTTACTATTGGCAAGCCTAATCCTGTTCCCCCCATATTCAATTTATTGCTATGCTGTAACTGGGTGAAACGTTCGAAAACGAATTGCTGCTTATCTGCAGGTATTCCCAAACCGGTGTCGGAAACGTAAAAAACGATATTCTGTTCATCATCAAATTTACAACCTCCTTCTATCCAGCCTTCATTGGTAAACTTAAAAGCGTTGGTGATAAGGTTAATAAATATTTGCTTCAACTTTACTTTATCGGTAATTATTTTACTTTCTGACAGGTTACAAGGGGCTTTTATACTAAACTTTATATGCTGCTTATTCACGCGCTTCTGGTACTCGTTAAAGAATGCGGTAAGCTCGGCAAATAAATCGACAAGGTCGCATTGTTCTTTATTGACTGACAATTGTCCGGATTCTATTTTGGCAATATCGAGGATATCGTTTATAATGTCAAGTAAATCGTTGCATCGCTGGTTAATGATTTCTGTAAATTGTTTGAGCTTCTCGTGGTCGTTGGCATTTTCAAACAGTAAATCGGAAAAACCCATGATTGCATTCATGGGGGTGCGTATCTCGTGACTCATGTTTTGAAGGAATGCTGTTTTAAGGCGGTCATTTTCTTCGGCTTTTTCCTTGGCCTTAATTAATTCATTCTTTGACTTTATACGCTCGGTAATGTCGGAAAAGCTGACCAGACTTGCCCATACTTTCCCGGACTGATCGGTAACAGGAGTCCCATATATTTCTACATTTACAAGTATTCCGTCAGGCTGTTCAATAACCATATCATCAACATATCTGGTATTGCCCATCATTCCCTGGATTATTGGCATTTCTTCGGGAGGATATGGAGTTAAAGTACCGGCTTTAAAAGCCTTATAAACTTCACCCAGGTTATCCATTGAGGCATCGGGCAATATACCCCTACCCAGAATTTCTTTTGCTGCTTTATTTGCCAGAATAGGCTTTCCGCTTGGAGCTTCAACCATAAAAACGCCTTGGGTAAGATTATCCAACAGAATGGATACCATTTCGTTTTGCTTCAACAATGATGCTTCGCTTTTTTCGGCTTTTTCCTTTGCTGCTCTCAACTCTGCTTCAAGAATTTTATGAGGTGTTATATCGCGCGCTGCGGCAAATATTTTATCGCCCGACGGATACGACTTCCATTCGATCCATTTATAAGAACCATCCTTGCAACGGTAGCGATTTGTGAAACCATTCACTGCAATCTGTTTATCAAGTTGAGCCATTGCCTGAAGCGTGGAACTTATATCCTCAGGATGAATAAACTCCAGAAACTGCCTGCCTTCAAGGTCTCTTAATGAATAACCAAGAGTATTTTCCCATTCTTTGTTCAACCGAATAAAATACCCCCCGACATTTGCAATGCATAATAAATCTACCGCGCACGTAAAGAAACTCTCAATTTCCTGACTTTGCTCTTTAATCTTCCGTTCGTTTTCTTCGGCCTTAGCTTTAGCTATTTGTAATTCCTCATTTATTTGTATGAGTTCCTCATTTATCTGCTGGTATTCTTCATTTTGTGCTTCAATTTCATCTTTTTGTTCTTTCAGAAGAAATTCGGTCTGCTTCCGTTCCGCAATTTCAATATCATATGCTGCTTTTAAAGAATCGTATTTCTTGAGCAATTCTTTATAAGCATTAACGAGTCGTTCGTTGGATTCCCCTTGAAAGTCCATGTTTTAGCAATTAGCAGTTCCCTATAAAGTTATAATAAATTGAAATATCTCACTCAAATTGCCGGGAATTATCCATAAAACAGGTTGGTTTCTATCTCTTCAGTTTAGCAACCTCACTCCTATCTATTTTAGCGCGCTTTTATTTATTCTTTCATTAATCAACTTTTGAGCTGCTTTTACATACTCAACCTGATACATGCTCTTATTCTCTACAATGTCCTTCAACTTTGAATCCTTCGCTTCCTTTAGTTCATTGTAATGTTTTTCGGCAACCAGTTTTTGTCGTTGAGCAACAAGATTTGGATCCTCAGAGAATAAATCCGTCAGCAAATTCATGAAATCGGAGCGATTAACAATAAGCAAAAAAATCAAAAGAATTGAACTTAAGGGTTGAATCCCAAAAGAAAGAGTTTTGTTGTCAAAAGCAGGCCAGGATAAGCTAAAGAAAAAGGTCACTGTGGAATGGGTAAATTGAATTGCATTAATTGAACCAATTACCAATAAAATTCCGAGAATTGACCTGATTCTCTTAATCTTAAAAAATCGCAGCACACTAATCACAATCAACAAGCTGTATCCAATATAATTTTGAACCCCTACCTGATACGAATATAGAATCGCGGAAATCACCGAATAAATGGAAACTATCCACAAAATAAACATAAGAATCAAATCACTGTACTTTCGTACCATGAAAACCAATATTTATGTTTATAACTATAAAAGCCGGGGTGTGCCGACCACCTGAACTATTTTTCAGTGCATGAAAAATTTATTTAAATCGATAAATCAATGCTAATGTAGCATTCTGAGAATTCAAAGCTGCTCTAAAAGTATGCGTTATTAATCCACCGTTGGAATTACCGGAGTTATCCTGGTAAGAATATAAAAACTGAGGCATAATCTCAGCTCCCAGATAAAAATTCTGATGAATTTTCATAATAGCTCCCAAATCAATACCAATCCCCGGTGATATAAAATAGCTCTTGTTTACACGTAAAGGTTCAGCAATATTAGGGTTTTCAGTTCTTAACTTATTCCAACCACCCGACATAATCAGATTTAATCCATAAGAAAATTCGAAAAATTCTGCGATAACTTTGCGCTTTTCTAACCCGGATGTAATACTAAATCCGGAACTGTTATTTTTTGTAGGGTATGAAGTTACCACTTGTGGTTTATCGGAATGGTAGTCATTATAAACATAGGCTAAACCCAGTCGCAGAAATGCTTTTCTAAATACCTTAACTTTATACTGCAATCCATAGTTTCCGGAAGTTAAAGATGTTGTGGTTATTAAAAACTCCTTGGTTCTTTTTGCCGAATCACAACTTACCTGGGCATGAACATTCATTGTCAATATTAAGAATGCTAAAATTAAAAAAGGTTTTGCCATAGCGCTGTTTTTGTTTATAATCAGTAGTTTCCTTTCGCTGGTTATTTTCTTCGCATGCCGTTAACAATTCGCAACCGGGCAGGCAACGACATTTACACACTTCGTACGATGAGGTAAAATTTATACACTTTTTTATAGTTTATATCCTATCGTAAAATTTAAAGTCACTGTTTTGTCATTCACTTTACCTCCAAGATTTCCAGTCTGTGCCGGCCAATCTGCCACTTTATAAAAATCCAGGTAATAATCTGCGCGAAGACCAATTTGAACTTTTGATAAATCGTATTTTATACCACCACCCAAAATCAAACCAATGTTATACTTTTTTAATGCATCAATTTCCTTTAAACTTTCAAAAACATTACTGTAACTGATCAGGTAATCAAATCGGGGTCCAACACTCATAAATGGTAAAACTTTATCCTTAATCGGATATTGAATGTCAAAAGTCGAATTTACTGTAATGTAATCCAACGTTGCCTTTTCAGTTTTTTTGTCAATAAGCTCGCCTGTTTCAGTAACATATGTAACCTTTTCCTTACCGCCTTTTCTTACAACTCCTAAATTACTTGAAAGATTAAAAAACTTATTTTCAAGATACTCAATTCCGGCAAACACTGAATACCCTATCAAAGTCTCTTTGTATGGAGCTAAATTCATATTACCAATTTCCCAATCAAGTTTTGAAATAGTTGTCCCGGTCTGAATTTTAACCGTTTGTCCCGAAGCAAGACTTGACAGGAGTAATCCAAATACTAATAATTTAAATTGTTTCATGATATTTATTGGTTTTTGTTATTATTGGTGTCATATTTTGTCGGGGTTCCGATAGCTAGTGGAATCGGAGCAATTCATTAACCCATGTTACGACGCTAATTTAGTGCAATTACTTTACATTTAGCGATTCAGCCCCAATAAAATATATGCACCTTTAGGCGTTGGTTATTTCTTTTTAATACTTTTCAAATATTCTTCAGCCGTCATTATCGGTATATTGGAACCTTTAAAATCCTTACCATTTCTAGTGATCAATATATTGCTATCTGATGATATTGCGCTAAAATATTGAAGTGAATCCTCAAAATCAGAGAAATCAGAATTGAGTCCTTTTTCAATTATTTGTTCAGTTAAATCACAAATTTCAGATATAATCTTAAATTTTCGTAATTTTTCTTTCGCAATTTCTTTATTCTCAAACTTTGTAAGAAAATAACCAACTGTCGAGTAAGACGATGCAGAAACAACTAAAGTAATGTGACCTTTATCCGCAAGCGTAGCAATCTTGGCAATGGAATCATAAAAAGGAACTCTCTCCCCAAGAAAATCAAACACGATATTGGTATCGAGAAACAGTCGGGGTTTCATCTATGCTTTTCAATTAGATAATCGGTATAATCCTTTTTATAATCCAAATCTGATGGAAGGTTTACACCAGTTGACATACTCTTTACAAATGGAGAAATCTTAATTTCTTCGCTATCATCAGAATTATCATGAATCACAAGAGACTTTAGATATGATTCTATTAGTCTGGATAAGCTCTTTTTATGTGACGATGCATAGTCTTTGGCTTTATCTATCACATATTTATCAAGTTTGATTGTCAATTTAGCATCCATATCTATCAATTTAATACGTACAAAAATAATAAACAAATACGTATTAATCAAAAGGTAGAGAGATTTTCTTTAACTTACACCTAACGGTTCGCAATATGGCCTGAAAGGGATTGAGTGCTGCGTCCATATCCCACGGTTAAGAAAGCAAATGAGGGAGATGAACTTTGCAAATTACTGAAACCCATTCTAGCTAAATTGCATATTACCACCAGTTATTTTTTTAATTCATTTATCAATTCATTTGTATCAATTATCGATTGCTCAAATAGTCTCAATGGTTGTCTGACTTTAGGATATTCATCTATAAATTCTAAATCATCAACTTGCATCAAACTAAATGTGGTCATAATAGTTCTAAATTTATCAATATCCCCACCCCAGAATTTTATATATTTCGAGTCGGATACAAATATCTCTGTTAATGATTGTTTATCATGATAAATAATGCCCCATTCAAGAAATGGATCTTTTGTCAACTCAGTTTTGAATTTTCTAAGTTTTTCAATCAAATCAATTTTTTGGATATAATCACAATAATTTGGCTCAGAATCAGAATCGCCGATTATCAATGCTGACAAATCAGGCAAAAGATCTGTCAGCGCAATTATTAAATCCCAAAGTCCTGAATTGTTTATATTAATTTCGGAATAAAATTTAAACGGGATTTGCTTGTGCTCTTCATTATCCGCTTCTTTGAATTTAAATGTGTATCCTTCTACAATCTTTGCATTATCAAATTTTTGTAATCTCTCAAATGCTGATGAATTCTTAGGAATTTCATCAAATCGCGCCGATCTTATAGTCTTTGGTAATTCAATCATACTATTATAAAATCTTGTTGTAGTAATTTGCGTAATTGCTGGTAACGTTTCGCAATCGAGTAGGCAAGGGCGTTTCAGCCCAAGCCTCTCACAGAACCGTACTTGAAAGTCTCCCCTCATACGGCTCTTCTAATATAGCTTATTTTCGTAAAGCTCATCCCATTTCTGGTTGGCAATTTGTTCAGCCATATTAGCTAACCCCTTCGCTCCATTCCCATTACAGGAACTTCAGCACTACTACGAATTAGTCTGCCCCTGCAAAGCACTTCGGTTTACTGCCTCTGGGTTGTTCCCATTGTGCATTTCCCTTGGCATTGCTTTGCAGGTTCCCGAGTTCCGTAACAAAGCCCGGATAAAGTTCTTGCCGCCTGAATGACGCCTGCCGCACAGCCAGTAAACAGGTAACTGCCATGCTTATAACTCCGTAACATACTCCGTAGCTTTTGACAGGGGGTGACCAACTTCTCGACACCTCATCAGCGGTTCACTTGCGTTCAACTCCTTTATCCATACCTGATAAACTCGTGGTTTATCTTTTCCAAATCGCTCAGCACCATAGCTCTTTACCATAGCACCATTTGGCGGTTTGATGCCCTCTCCTGCAAGACGACACCGGTGGTTCGACTTACAACTGTTTCCACCATCTTTATTACAGCATACAGAACTTCTTTATTACCG
>JAJYAG010000247.1 GCA_021779665.1 Bacteroidota bacterium
GTCAAATAACCTTCCGTATTCAGCTTTGAGCGGAGTTCTGACCGGCGATATGGGCGAAAGAAACAGTATTTCATCCTATCGCTTTGTTGCAGTAATGTTTGCCCAGTTTTTTGTTCAGGTGTTTATGCTGCCCATTATTATTTATGCCGGAGGCGGTGACAAAGCAGCAGGTATTGAAGTCGTTATGACCTGGCTGGCCGTGATTGGCACAGCCATGTTGCTCATCACATTTTTTACCACCAGGGAAAGAATAGTCCCCAGCCACGAAAAAAATTCTTCCTTAAAAGATGACCTGTCGGACCTTAGCAGGAACAGGCCCTGGATGATCATGCTCGTTCTGACAATTCTGATATTTATAACCCTCGCGATGAAAGGTGGTTCGTACGTATATTATTTTAACAATTATGTAGATAAAACCTCGCTTTCAAACTTTATTAGCCCTGTACTTGCAGCCTTATCGGCTATAGGCATGAATTTTTTCGAGAACGATCCTGTATCTGCCGGTTTTGGCTTGTTCAATGCGGGAGGTATTATCTTTATGATTGTCGGGATTTCGCTGTCGAAAAAACTGGCTGATAAATACGGGAAAAGAGATGTGTTTCAATATGCCCTGTTTGTTTCTACCCTTTTTATTCTGGCTTTTATTATGTTCAAGCCCGAAAGCGTTTTTATGATGTTCGCATCTCAAATTCTTCACGGTTTTTCCTATGGTGTAACTATTCCTATTCTTTGGGCGATGATTGCCGACGTGGCCGACTATTCCGAATGGAAGACAACACGCAGGGCCACGGCTATCATTTTTTCGGCCATGATGGTTGGTCTTAAGGCCGGGTTATCCATTGGCGGTGCTTTGGTTGCCTGGATTTTAAGCTTGTATGGGTATATTCCTAAAGAAAGCGTTGCCAAAGGTCAAACAGTTATTCAACCCGAAACTGTGGCTCAGGGCGCAAAGATGCTTGTAAGTGTATTCCCTTCTATCCCGTTTCTCATTGGTTTTGGACTTCTGTTCTTTTATGTGATCGATAAGAAAATGGAAGTGAAAATTGAGTCGGAGCTGAAAGCCCGACGCGGGTAATAATGTGTTTAAAGGTTTGTATAATTTCCAAATTATGAAAAATATGAAAAAACAACACTTCGGTTTAATAATAATGGGAGTAATGGCATTAGCCATCTTCCTTTCATCATCAGTTAATGCACAGCCTTTGAGTCTGAAGCAGGCGTTAAAAGGTAAATTTTATATCGGTGCAGCGCTCAATGCCGGTCAGATAGAAGAAAAGGATACGGCTTCCGTACGTCTCATCACAACGCAGTTCAGTGCCATTGTTGCTGAGAACTGCATGAAAAGCGGTCCCATTCATCCAAAAGAGGATGTATACAATTTCGATCTGCCCGACAAATTTGTAAAGTTTGGAGAGAAGTATAGCATGTTCATCACTGGTCACACACTTATCTGGCATTCGCAGGCCCCGGCATGGTTCTTTACCGATAGCAGCGGAAAAAATGTTTCGCGCGAAGTGTTGATTGAGCGGATGAAAAATCATATTTCGACTGTAGTTGGTCGCTACAAGGGAAAAGTAAAAGGCTGGGATGTTGTGAACGAGGTTATTGATGATAACGGTTCATACCGCAATAGCAAGTTTTACCAGATTATTGGCGAGGACTACATCAAACTGGCGTTTCAGTTTGCACATGAAGCCGATCCCCAGGCCGAGCTTTACTACAACGATTATTCCCTTGCCAACCCGGTGAAGCGCAAAGGAGCTGTGGCCATGGTTAAAAAGCTGAAGGAGCAGAGCGTAAAAATTGATGCTGTTGGCGAACAGTGCCATGTTGGACTGGATAATCCGTCAATTGAGGAATACGATCAAACTATCAAGGATTTTGCTGCACTTGGCGTAAAAGTAATGATTACCGAGATGGATATATCGGTTTTGCCTATGGATTGGAGTCTTGGCGCAGATGTGAACGCCCGTATGGAGTACAAAAAGAAAACCGATCTTTATACAGCCGGTTTGCCCGACTCGGTTTACGCAAAGCTCGAAAGTCGCTATCTCGATTTTTTCAAACTCTTTCTCAAACATAAGGATGTTATCACCCGCGTTACCCTGTGGGGAGTTCAGGATGGTCAATCGTGGAAAAACAACTGGCCTATCCCAGGCAGAACAGATTATCCCCTGCTGTTCGACAGGAAATATCAGCCGAAGCCTGTTGTAAATAAAATTATTAACGAAGCTCTAAAGTAAAGAACTATGAAAAAACCAAGATACTTAGTTGATCACATGTACACTGCCGATCCGGCGGTTCATGTTTTCAACGGAAAACTTTACATTTATCCCTCGCACGATATCGAGTCGGGTATTCCTGAGAACGATCTGGGTGACCATTTTGACATGCGCGATTATCATGTTTTCTCCATGGAAACCATCGAAGGACCGGTTACCGACCATGGTGTTGCTATCGAAATCAAAGATATACCCTGGGCCGGGCGGCAATTATGGGACTGCGACGTGGCTTTCAAAAATGGCAAGTATTACCTGTATTTCCCGCTAAAAGACAAGACCGACATCTTCAGGATTGGCGTTGCTATAGGCGATAAACCCGAGGGACCTTTTATTCCGCAGGAAGCACCCATAAAAGGCAGTTATTCCATCGATCCGTGTGTCTTCCGCGACGATGACGGAACGCATTACATGTATTTTGGTGGCTTGTGGGGCGGACAACTTCAGCGTTACCGCAACAACAAAGCCATCGAATGCGGACATGAACCCGCCGATAGCGAACCGGCGTTACCCTCACGTGTTGTAAAGCTGAGTGCAGATATGCTTGAATTTGCCGAAGAGCCCCGGGGAGTTGTACTTCTCGATGAAAATGGCAGTGTAATTACGGCAGGCGATCACGAACGCCGCTTCTTTGAGGCTTCGTGGATGCACAAATACCAGGGCAAGTATTATTTTTCCTATTCAACCGGGAACACCCATAAGCTTTGTTATGCGGTAGGGGACAGTCCAAACGGGCCGTTTACCTATAAGGGAGTTATTCTCACACCTGTAGTCGGATGGACTACACACCACTGCATTGTTGAGTTTCAAGGGAAATGGTATTTGTTTCATCACGACAGTGTACCCTCCGGAGGTAAAACATGGCTTCGCAGCCTGAAGGTTGTTGAGCTTGAGTACAATGTCGATGGAAGCATCAGAACCATTGATGGCGGAGGCGCATAAAAGATAAAAAGTTGTGTTTTTTAATTATAGTTAGTAGTTATAATTAACCATCCGGATGTGAATCCCGGTGGCTAATTTTAAAAAAAAAGAGAAGTAAAGACGTGTTGAGTTCCTAAAAAGATGGAATAAGTCTTTTTATAATCTCATTAATTGTGTATTTTTCCTTAACATATAAATTTGAGGGACGTAGAAAAAGGGTCAAGTGGGGGCGCTTTTTATGATGCTGAATTCAAATTCACTTTGGCATTGTAAATTTTAAGGAATCAATTAATCGCTATGAAATTTAAAATCTTTTGGATTCTTATAATTTGTGTGAGCTTATTTCCTCAATCGCTCAAATCACAATCGGAGGTTGATAGTTTAAAAGGCTTGTTGCATAAAGCCGCACACGACACAGATAAGGTGAATTATGCTTTCCGCATTTCCCGATTTTACTGGCATTCAAATCCCGATTCCGTTCGTTTTTATGCTCAGAAGGGCTTGCAAATAGCAAAGACAATCCATTACAGAAAAGGAGAAGCCGACTGCCTTAATTCTTTTTCAGCAGTATATTGGATTCAACGGAATTATCCGTTAGCATTGGATTATACCTTGAAAAACCTGGAGATAAGGCAAGAATTAGGTGATAAAACCGGAATTTTTAATGCATCGAATAATTTGGGTCTTATCTATCAGGAAACCCAGAAGTACGAACTGGCACTTCATTATTGCAAAACGGCTGTTGCCATGGCTAATCAGCTTAAGGATAAAAAGAAAATAGCAAAATCATCCTTAAACATAGGTGTTGTATACCTGCAGTTAAAAGATACATCTGCTGCATTATCAAGCTATTATAAAGCTCTTGAATACCAAACGCTTTTGAAGGATACAATTGAACTTTCTTATATCTATTACGATATAGCTGAGGTATTAATGAAGAAAGACTATTTAAAAGCCATGTCCTATTTTCATAAGGCTCTTTTTCTTGCGGGCAAAATGGATAATAAAGAAATTATTTCGGCCAGTCTGCAGGTATTAGCTGATGAGAAACGAAAAAGCGGCAAGCTTGAAGAAGCTGTGGAGATGAGTAAAAGAGCTTTATCCATTGCCTCTGGGATCAGGAACTTAAAAGTTATTGATCTGGCTGCTCAATCATTGTACAGGACCTATCTTCAGAAAAAAGATTACAGAAATAGTTTAAACTATTACATTATTGCCGAAAACGCTCAGGATAGTATGCTGAATGAATCGACAATTATCGCTATGAGTGATTTAAAATACAGTTTTGAGCTAAATCAGAAAGTTAAACAAATTGAATTGCTGGAAAAGAATAAGTTGATCGATCAGAAGAATGCTCAAAATCAGCGGCTAAGATTTTACCTTGAAATAGCAGCTATCGTTTTATTTGGTTTAATAGCATTTTTAATTTACAGGCATTACCGTATTCAGCAGCAAAAAAAGGAAAGGGACAGATACGAAAAAATGCTGATCTCGGCAAAAGAAAAGGCTGAGGAAAGCGACAGGTTGAAATCGGCTTTTCTGGCAAATATGAGTCATGAAATCCGGACTCCCATGAATGCTATCATAGGGTTTTCCGAATGTTTGGCCAATCCCGGGCTGCCGGATAAAAAGAGAGAACTTTATTCCAAAATTATTAAGGATCGTTCGTATGACCTCTTGCGTATTGTTGAAGATGTTCTGGATATATCGCGGATTGAGTCAGGACAGCTGAAAGTTGTGCTGGAGGAATTTTCTTTGCATAAATTGATGAATGACCTGTATTTAGAATATAACCAAAAGATTGGAAGCCTTGAAGCTAAAAAGGACATTCTGCTGAAAATGTCTATTTCTCCTGCATTGAAAGAGCAAAATGTAAAAGGTGACAGGCAACACTTGAAACAGGTTATAACCAATTTGCTGGATAATGCAATTAAGTTCACTCATACCGGCTTTATCGAGTTTGGTGTTTATTCAGGAGATCATTCTGACCTGGTTTACTTTGTAAAGGATACAGGTATTGGTATTGCTGAATCCAAGAAGGAAGTTATTTTTGAACGTTTCCGGCAGGCGGATGATGTGTTAACTGCCCGTAAGTATGGCGGTTCGGGATTAGGACTTTCGATTGTTAAAGGAATTGTAAGCCTTATGCACGGGAATATATGGCTTGAATCCAAGGAAGGCCAGGGATCTGCTTTTTACTTTTCTGTTCCGTTAAACAGTTAGATTCTGTCCTTTTCGGATCAGTCGGAATACGCGGGGAGATATTGGGTTACCGCGATGCGGCTAAAAAGGATTCCATAACAGAATATTTACAAGTAGGTTCGCTGCTCTTAATAAAACAGAAAAGGGATGCATCACTGCGTCCCTCAACTAATTTTTAACCCAAAACGTATGTATTACTTATTACTGCTTACTAATTCATTCTTCTTTTTCAGGAAACAGCTAAAACTCTGTCTTCCAAAATATAATTACGAGCGGTCTTCTCTCCTAAAACCACATTTATTGTGTGTTCCAGGCAATCGTTAATGTCCTTCATAATGGACGAAGACTCCTTATTTTCTGCAAAAGCTTTATCCATTAAACTTGTGATGCCTAACTGAACATTAATCAGATTAAGATTCTCGTTTAATAAAGCCTCATTTACCGAGTATTTCTTTTTCAATTTTTCATTTCTCGGTTCCGATTCCTGCCTGGTTAATAAATTCCGAATATCCTTCCGGTTATTCTGAATTTTCTCCAGGTTTTCCTTAACTTTTTCAGTTAACAGTTTGATTGTTATTTTAAAAGTTTTATCCATATCCCCCGAATCGGTATTAATGATGCTTTTGTGTGGGTATACGGAGAAGTTTTTAAAATGTTAGATATTTTTTATCATCTAACAAAAATATTTTTTAATAGACCAATTGGCACTTTGAAAGCCAATATCTATTCTCATCATTTGGAAGAAGTTACTGATGAATTGAAGGATGGTATCTGCAAATGTGGTTGTTTTGGATACGGGTTATAATTTTTTGTAACTAAAAAAATAGTCATGGCGTCAATGTTAAAAAATAATATTACTCATGAAAAATATACATACCCCACGGATTGTCATCTTTATAACCATTCTTGCGATTCTGACAGCAATTGCACACTTGTCTCCGTTCAAATCTTTAAATCCCAATATACGGTCACTCCTTATTATGTGGACTCCGGGAATTGCAGCCATTGTTGCAGGTTTGGCAACCAGGCGTTCCTTCCGGTCCTTTGGCTGGTCGGTTTCCTTTAAGTGGATTGGTGTGGGTTGGAGTATTCCGGTTCTCTATGCTACTGTAAGTTATAGTCTTATATGGATATTCGGGTGGGGAGGAGTTCCCAATCCTACCTTTCTGGAACGAGCGCGTTTAACTCTAGGGATGCCCCATAATCCCGACTGGCTAATTATTACAGCGGCATTCTTTTTTATAACCATTGTAAATTTAATACCTGCCATGATACTAAGCCTTGGCGAAGAATTGGGATGGCGTGGTTTCCTGGTTCCTGAATTAGCACAAAGGCTTGGGTACCGGAAGGCAGGATGGATAAGCGGCCTTGTATGGGGCGCATGGCATCTGCCTGGTATTCTTTCCGGAAGCTATGCAGCATCCGGCACGCCGGTCTGGTTTCAGCTTTTCTGTTTCATGATTTTGGTAATTTCTACAGCCATGATTCTTGCCTGGCTGCGCATGAAGTCAAACAGTATTTGGCCTGCAGCTGTATTTCATGCAACACATAACGGAGTTATTCAGATGTTTTTTAACCGCATTACATCCGATACAGGAAATACAAGCTATTTTACCGGAGAGTTTGGAATAGCCATGGTGCCGGTATTAATATTTTTGGCATTGTATTTTTACAAACGTTCTCCTGAAAAAGTATCCTCTCCGGAGTAGTTTTCATTGATACCTGTTAAGCTCTGCATTGGCCAGCTGGAGGTCCATTTCCATTTCGAGCAACTTATATATGCTGTCGTAATAAAGCGATAGTTCGTACATATATTCGGTTAAAGAAATTTCGCCCTTGGTAAATGCTTTCTCAAGCAATTCATTGTTACTATACAAGGCAAGTTTGTTGCGGAAATCGGTTACATTCCTTTGCATATCAATTACTTTTGCATGAGTTGCTTTCATGTTGTTGTAAAACTGCAATTTTGCATCCGTTTCAAAGCTTTGCATTGCCATGGATTTGGCCCTGGCATATTTTACAGTGTTTTTATTTTCCCATAATGGAATGGTAACACCCATGGTAACACCCTGAAACTGCTGTCCCACAACTTTCTCGCTCATATAACCGCCATAAAACTTAGGTAAACCCATTGCTGAGCTGAGTTTAACTTCTTTGGATGCAATATCAATCTCTTGTTTAACCCACTGCAAAAGCGGATTATTTTCTTCCGCCAGGGTATACCATTGTTCGAAATCCGCCGGAACTGAATGGATTTGAAACAGACTGTCAGTGAAATTTAAGGGATTACCGCCATTGAGCACAGAGAGCTCTGAAATAAGACTTTTGCGTTCAATTTCGTTGCTTTCCTGTTCTTTGGTAACATTCAGGAAGTTTACCTGCGCTTTGTTATAATCAAGAATACCGACATCTCCGGCATTGTACTTGGCTTTGTAAGCATCGGCAACTTTCAGGGCATTGTTGTAACGTTTACCCAATTCTGCTTTTAACGCATTGCGATAGGTTAGTTTTATACATGCCACGCGGGTTTGAAATAGTATTTCGTTGCGCTGCTTTTGGTATTCCAGTTCCGCCTGGTTGTTCTTCAAATCCGATATCTGTGATTTGTAACTGTATGTTGAGGGGAAGTCAAATGATTGCTTAACCGTAAAATCTGTACGGTTACCTATCACTGAAGGGTGACCCCACAGGTAGTTAAATTCAACTTCAGGATTTTGAGGGGTAAGCCATGTTTTATTTCCTATTTTTTCAGCATCGGTACTTTTACGAAATGCCGCAAGAGTGGTATTGTTTTTTTCAACCTCAGTCAAAACCATGTCAACTGTGGTTTGTGCGAACAGATCA
>JAJYAG010000248.1 GCA_021779665.1 Bacteroidota bacterium
GTTTGGGATTGCTGCTTTGCAAGGAAATGGTCGAAAAAAACAATGGTGAAATATGGGTTGAAAGTATGCCCGGTGGCGAAACTATATTTTCATTTACCCTGCCCCGTTCAAAATAATGATCAAAATATGCCGTTGTTGATAAATTGTTAATAGGTCGCTACTCCGTTTTTTTCTTTTATTTTAGCGGCCAATTATTAAGCCCGTTAGTTTATCAGAAATGAATTTAAAAAGTCCGTATATTCTTCAGGTATACAGCGTATTAAAAAAAATTGCTGTACTCCTTCTGTTATATTCCGTTTCCCGTATCTTATTTTATGCTTTTAATGCTTCCTATTTCGCTGAAACTTCTCTGCCAGGCTTGTTGAAAATTTTCCTTTTTGGGATCCGTTTCGATTTTGCTGCCGTAGTGCAGTTTAACATGGTATTCATTGTCCTGTATCTTTTGCCGTTCTCTTTTGTCAATCACAAAATTTACAGAAAAAGTCTTTTTACGCTTTTCTGGATTGTAAATGCTTTCCTGCTGTTACTAAACTTTGGAGATATCGAATATTTCAAATATACAAGCAAGCGTACCACGGCCGACATTTTCAGGTATGCTTTTATAAGCGACGATGTCGCTACGCTTATTCCGCAGTTTTTAAAGGATTTCTGGTATATCCCTCTGATGTGGATCGCTGCTGTTGTTTCAGGAATATGGCTTACCCGGAGCCGGAACCCGCAGCCTTTTCGCTTCCATTATAGCAATATCTTTATAATGATATTTGTCACCGGGGTCTTATTCGCAGGTGCTCGGGGTATCGGGGTTAAGCCGGTGAGGATTATTTCAGCAGCAAGGTATGCTTCATCGCAGGAAATACCGCTGCTCATCAATACGCCATTTTCGGTTCTGCACACCATTCAGGAAACTAACAATGTAGCCCGAAACTACTTCCCGGAAGGCAGGTACCAGCAGATATTCTCTCCGCTGCAGCATTATCCGGCTCTTCAGAAACGCAACGATAATGTGGTGATCCTTATTCTCGAAAGTTTTTCGCATGAGTTTATCGGAACTCTGAGCGGGAAAAAATCCTACACGCCTTTTCTGGATTCACTGCTGAATGAATCGTTGGTATTCGAAAACGGTTTTGCAAACTGTCGTAAGTCAATTGAAGCCATCCCGGCTATTCTGGCCGGCTTACCGTCGCTGACCAATAATTCTTACATATCCTCACATTATGCAGGAAACAGGTTAAAAGCTTTGCCTTACATTCTGGGGAAACATGGCTACAGCACTGCATTCTTTCACGGTGGCCGCAATGGTACAATGAGCTTCGACGAATTTGCAAAAGTCGCTGGTTTTAAATACTATTTTGGAATGAAAGAGTATAAAGGCCCGGAAGCTTTCGACCAGAACTGGGGTATTTTCGATAATGAGTTTCTGCAATACACGGTAAAACAGACAAATCAGTTAACCAATCCGTTTTTTGAAACAATTTTTACCTTATCGTCACACCATCCATACACAATTCCCAAAGAATTTGATCATTTGATTCCTGCGGATGAACTCCCGCAGTTACGTGCCATAAGGTATGCCGATATGGCCTTGCGTAATTATTTCACTGAAGCTGCTAAACAGCCCTGGTTCCGCAATACGCTTTTTGTGCTGGTGGCAGACCATACCGCAAAAGTTGTGGATCCGGAATATAATAACCCCGTCGGTACATTCAGAATTCCCGTTGCTTTTTACCATGCCGGCAATAGTTCATTCAACGGCCGCCGTAAAGACATAGCGCAGCAAATTGACATAATGCCATCAGTTATTGACTATCTGGGAATTGAAGATAAATTTCTTGCCTATGGCTCCAGTGTATTCAGAACAAACAGAGAACCCTTTGCCATAAACTTTCTCAACAACTTGTTCTACTACTTTAAAGATGGTTATATCCTGACCTTCGACGGGGAAACATCCAATAGTTTATTCCATTATACAGATGACAGGCACCTGAAAAACAATATATTGACTCAAAAAGCGGATACCATAAAACTTATGGAAAATAAACTTAAGGCAACTATTCAGGATTATATGGTACGTTTGGAAGGTAACAAATTAAGTTTCGATTAAAATATTTGATATTTACCACATAAATATTACTTTTAACTTCTCTTTAAGATAACCAAATTGTATGTAAATACCAAAATTTTAGCGCGATAAAAGTTTAACCGGATAAAATTATTTGTCGTTTTGCATATGCATAAAAGTGAAAAATAAATATAAATTTGAAATAGAATCAAAAAATAAAAGTGAGTTTGGATAAGAACCATTTTGGATTATTATCGTAAGAAAGACTTTGAATTGAGGCGAGTGATTCCAAACGTACTTACTGTAACAAACTATATGAACATGACCGGAGAATTAATAATTATTTTAAGCCTGGCTGTATCCTTTTTAATTGTATTGGTTTCCATTCCGTCAATTGTTACTGTTGCACAATTAAAAAGACTTTATGATGAACCAGGACGCCGTAAAAGTCACCATCAAGCCATCCCGAATCTCGGAGGCATTGCTATTTTCGCCGGAGTACTTATTGCTTTAGGACTATTTGCCGATTTCTCCAAAGCTGTGGAGTTAAAGCTGTTGATCGTTTCCATGGTTGTTATTTTCTTCATTGGCATTAAAGATGATATTCTGATTATCGCTCCCGATAAAAAGCTGATGGGCGAAATTGTCGCAAGCCTTATCATTATTTTATTAGGCGACATCCGTTTCTCCAGTCTGCAAGGTTTTCTTGGAATTCACGAAATACCTTATCTCTTAAGCGTAGCGCTCACATGTTTTGTCTTTATTGTAATTATCAATGGTTTTAACCTTATTGACGGTATCGACGGACTCGCTTCGGGTATTGGAATTATGTTGTCCATGTTTTTCGGAGCATGGTTTTATTTGGTGGGTAATTACGACTATGCAATCCTGTCAGCTGCTATTGCCGGATCGTTAATGGCTTTCTTCCGTTTTAATGTATACGGCCGTAAAAATAAAATCTTTATGGGCGATACAGGTTCACTGCTCCTGGGTTTGTTTATGAGTTTAATTGTTGTGAAATTCAACGAGCTGAATGCTGTAATCGGCGGACCCTATGCCATCAAAGCAGCTCCGGCAGTTTCGTTCGGTATTCTTATTGTTCCGTTATTTGATACCTTAAGAGTATTTCTTATCAGGATCTCACGCAAACAGTCTCCCTTTCGCCCCGATAAAAACCATATGCACCATTTGTTACTCAAGATCGGATATTCGCATCTTGGTGCCACATTAAGAATTATAGCAGTAAATATTATTTTTATTGTACTTGTAATTTCCTTACAATCACTGGGAATTGCCCTTCTTATGATCGTAAATCTGGCACTTGCATCTTTGTTTTCTTATCTGCCCGAATTCTACCGGCGCAAAAACAAAGTCCGCCAGCTGGTTCCCGAAATCAATTCCCATGCTCAAGCACGGCCTGCGTAGCTAATTCTCATCCTTCTCCCGATAGCTATCGGGACGTCATACTGGATACTTGATCTTTCAAGATAAAACTTGCTATTTAAAAACAATTAAGTACCTTTGCGGCCTAATTTTTAGGCAGCAATTTGATTCTCATAATAATTGAAAAATAGAGCATTGCAAAATTCAAATTTCTGTCTTATCAAATCAAAATAAATAATGATAGAAACATTTGAAGAAATTGGACTCCGACCCGAGATTCTCAAGGCTATTGAAGAATTGGGTTACGAGAGACCTATGCCTGTGCAGCAACAGGTGATTCCGGTAATTTTACAAAGCGACCGGGATATTATTGCGCTGGCTCAGACAGGAACCGGGAAAACTGCTGCCTTCGGCCTGCCTCTGATCAATAAAATCGACGAGAAGAACATTAATCCGCAGGTACTTGTGCTCTGCCCCACCCGAGAACTTTGCCTTCAAATCACAAGCGACCTTTCCAAATATGGCAAATATCTTCGCAATCTGGAGATTGTTGCCGTTTACGGAGGTGCAAGTATTGAAACTCAGATTAAACAACTTAAACAGGGCGCCCAGATCGTTGCCGCCACTCCCGGCCGAATGAACGACCTCATCCGCCGTAAAAAAATCAATCTGGAGAACATTCACTCTGTTGTTCTGGACGAAGCCGATGAAATGCTCAACATGGGATTTCAGGAAGAACTCAACAGTATTCTGGAAGTAATTCCCGAAACACGCCGTACATTATTGTTTTCGGCTACAATGCCAAGAGAAGTGGCAACCATTGCCAGCAACTACATGAAGGATACCCAGGAAATCACTGTGGGTACCAAAAACGCTGGTAACGAAAACGTAAAGCATCATTATTATGTGGTACACGCATCCGACAGATATCTGGCTCTAAAGCGCATTGCCGACTTCTTCCCGGATATTTACGGGATCATTTTCTGCCGCACCCGTCAGGAGACCAAAGAAGTGGCCGAAAAACTGATGAAAGACGGCTATAATGCCGATGCATTGCATGGAGATCTTTCGCAGCAACAGCGCGATTATGTAATGCAGCGCTTCCGTGTGAAAAACATCCAGATGCTGGTGGCTACCGATGTGGCAGCACGTGGACTGGACGTCGACGATCTTACTCATGTAATCAACTATAACCTGCCCGACGATGTTGAAATTTACACACACCGTAGTGGTCGTACCGGCAGAGCCGGAAAAAGCGGTATCTCCATCACCATCTGCCATACCAAAGAGAAGTTCAGATTAAGTCAGATAGAAAAAACAATCAAACAGAAGTTTGAACATAAAATGGTGCCGTCAGGTAAAGAGATCTGCGAAAAACAGCTTTTCAGCCTCGTCGATAAAATGGAAAAGGTGGAAGTGAACGAGTCGCAGATCGCCGAATTCCTTCCGGTGATATTTAAAAAACTCGACTGGCTGAGCCGCGAAGATCTCATCAAGAAATTTGTTTCCACCGAGTTTAACCGCTTCCTGGATTACTATAAGAATGCACAGGACATCAATGCCGCTGTTCACCCCGAACGTGAACGCCGCGAAGGTGCACCAAGAAGAGAATCATCTTCTTCCCCCGGATTTACCCTCCTTCGGATTAACCTGGGTAAAATGGATGGTTTATCGCCCCGTGAGTTGATTGGAATGATTAACGACTACACAAAGAATCGCAGTATTCTCATCGGAAAAGCCGATATCCAGCGTTCGTTCACCTTGTTCGAAGTTGAATCGAGAAATGTGGATGCCATATTTAATGCATTTCAGGGAATCCAGTTAGAAGGCCGCCGCATCTATGTTGAACGCTCACGCGAACAGCTCAGGGAAAGAGGCCAGGAACGCAGCTTTGGCAGAAGAGATGGCCGCGAGAACCGCGACGGCAGAGAAAGCCGTGAAGGCCGCGAACGCAGAGGAGGCGACCGCAAGGAAAGAGGCGACAGATATTCGGGCGACCGCTCCAAACCCCGCGACAAAAGATATTAATAGATTTGGAATTGTTCATTAAAAAAGCCAAAGCTGTTTAAAAGTTTTGGCTTTTTTTGATTACACACTACGACAAAACTCCTCTATCTTTGTATTTATTATCAGATAGTCTCTTTTTTACCATGCAATATATTGTCTACATCCTGTTCAGGATGATCATCTTTTTGGTTTCTTTCTTCCCTTTCCGGTTGATTTATATTATTTCGGATATCACTTTTCATCTGATGTATTCGGTGCTTAAGTACCGTAAAAAAGTGGTGACGGATAACCTCCGGAAATCCTTCCCCGAAAAGTCCGACGAAGAAATAAAGAAGATAACCATTAACTTCTACCATTATTTAAGCGATCTGTTTTTTGAAAGCCTTAAGGGCATGACCCTCAGCAGAGCAGAGCTTGAAAAAAGACATAAGTATATCAACCCGGAGATTGTTAATCAATATCTTGCCCAGGAGAGAAGTATACTGGGAGTAACTGCCCATTACGGAAACTGGGAATGGGGCGCCTTTTCAGGCGCTACCCAGTTCAACGGGGAAATGGTGGCTTTTTACAAGCCCATGAAAAACAAAATAATCGATCGCTATATGGTCAAACACCGTGCCCGGTTCAACTGTCATCTGGCATCCATAGGCGAAACATACTATACTTTCAGGCATTACCGTAACCAAATCGTGACTTATTTCATGGTATCCGACCAGAGTCCTTCAAACTTAAGAAGAAGTTACTGGTTTAACTTCCTGAACCAGGACACTGCGTTTATTCATGGACCGGAGGACTATTCAAGGTTATATAATCTGCCTGTCATATTTATTGAAATCCGGCGCGTAAAAAGAGGATATTATGAGGTCTGGTTCAGTCTGCTTGCCGAAAACCCCAATTCGTTACCATCAGGTGAGGTAACCCGTTTATATGCCGAAAAACTTGAATCCATCATCAAAAAATCGCCGGAACAATGGCTTTGGTCGCACCGCCGCTGGAAAAGAAAACGCAGCGACATCCGCCATCGTAATTTGAAAAAAGCCGAAGCTTCCCATATTGAGGGAAACTAAAGATGTTAAGGGAAAACGAAAAGTTCAGAGCCACCATCGACTATCGAGGCTATGTTGCATATTATTGTCGTTTGAAATTTCTCATTTTAATAAAGAGTTTATTAGAAGGCAGGCGGCCTTTTGGAAATTGCGTTAAGAAAATAATAGTTTTGGCGTTATGAGGGGGTATGTCTGAGCGGGTTAATAGATAATTCCTTCAATATTGGAACAACTTCTTTAATAGCCGTACTCAGAGTATTGCAATGATAAAGCGAGTTTACCCCCGCAGTAGTCAAAACTATTATTTTTAGCAAATTTCCAGGAAGCCTTGACTTTTTGGTCCTTTTGTGTCAAGACAAAAGGACAAGAGCATTGTATTTGATCTACATTTATTATATACAACAGAGCCTCTATGTACTATCTAAAGACCATCGAGGCTATATTGTACAAAAAAAGTAGAATTGGCTTATGTTTTAAGGCTGAAGGCCTTGAATAATTCAGCCCAGGGCAAAGCAAAGCGGCGCCCTGGGTTATATATCCCAAGAATTTAATTTTTTGGCGGCGTGAAAACATCTCAAAAAAGGCTTTAAGCTTAACATCGCCGCAATTGTGATTCTATAGATATCAACAATAATTTACAACAGAGCCACCATCAACTATCAATTTCCCTGCATTCGGGCTGTTGACCGCCGTCTGAGGATCGTATACTGTGGTCTTTACATTCCTATCCCTTCTTCCCCTGATTTGCCACCGCTGCCATAGCTTTGGCAACTTCTTCAGCATCGCCCAGATAATAGCTCTTTATAGGCTTAAGGTTTTCGTCCAGCTCATACACCAAGGGCATACCGGTAGGAATATTTAACTCAAGGATGTCTTTATCGGAAATATTGTCCAGGTATTTTACAAGGGCTCTTAAGCTGTTGCCATGAGCCGCAATAATTACTTTTTTACCCTTCCGGATATCGGGTGCAATGATATTTTCCCAATAGGGTACAAAACGGGCTACTGTATCCTTTAAACACTCGGTGGCAGGGATATCGGCTTTTTCGAGCGATTTGTAAATAGGCGAATTGCCGGGATGGCGCGGATCGGATGCTTCCAGGGCAGGAGGGGGTACATCGTAACTGCGCCGCCATATTTTAACCTGTTCCTCACCGTGCTGTGCTGCTGTCTCCGATTTATTCAAACCCTGAAGGGCTCCATAATGCCGTTCATTCAGCCGCCAGTTCTTTATGACAGGAATCCACAACAGGTCCATTTCTTCCAAAGCAAAATTCAGCGTTTTGATAGCTCTCTTTAAAACAGAGGTATAAGCCAGATCGAAGGTCAGACCATTTTCTTTCATAACACGACCTGCTCTCTTACCTTCTCCCACTCCTTTTTCACTTAAGTCAACATCAGTCCATCCTGTAAACCGGTTCT
This sequence comes from Bacteroidota bacterium, assembly GCA_021779665.1. GTDB lineage: Bacteria > Bacteroidota > Bacteroidia > Bacteroidales > JAAUTT01 > JAAUTT01. The sequence continues at coordinate 7,918 of JAJYAG010000248.1, forward strand.
CCCTGTTCCAGGTGCTTTCTCCATGACGTAATAATACTACTTTATACATTTTTTAATACTTTAAAATCAAATGTTAAACAAAATGCTGGAAAGAAGGTTCAGAAGAAAAGCTTGGATGACACTCCCAACGAAGTGCTACCCTCTAAATCTTTAGAGGCTATGTGAACAGTTAACTACTAATCAAAGAGAAGCTCCTATTGCATGCCTTACGACTTACGACTCACCCCTGCCCTCTCCTCCAGAGAGGGTGACCGATGAATCGTACTACAGATATCCCTTGTATTGAACGTTGTAGACGTTCCATTTTTGTAGTAAAGAGTTTGGCG
>JAJYAG010000249.1 GCA_021779665.1 Bacteroidota bacterium
ACAAGCCCCATCTGACCATAGAAGGGAAAAAGGAAACTTATTTATACATTCCTACCGGTTCGGATTACAAGGATGTAATAAAATCGTTAGAGGAAAACCGTTATGTCAAGGATACAGTAAGTTTTAACTGGCTTGCCCAAAAAATGAATTATACCCATAACGTTAAACCTGGACGGTATCTCATTGAATATAACATGAGCAACAAAAAGCTTATTACAATGCTCCGATCAGGAATACAGAAGCCTGTTAAAGTCGTTTTTCATAACATAAGGACAACGAATCAACTGGCAGGAGTAATATCGCGGCAAATAGAAGCGGATTCAGTTTCGCTTATTAAAATACTGAATAACAAAACAGAAGCTGAAAATTATGGTTTTACCAAAGAAGCTTTCATTTCCATGTTTATTCCAAATACTTATGAATTATACTGGAACACCAATGCCAAAGAGTTTTGCGAAAGGATGCTGAAGGAATATAAAAAGTTCTGGAATGTTGAGAGGATGCAGAAAGCGGAGCAAATTAATTACAATCCCGTCGAAATTACCACCATTGCTTCCATTGTTGAGGAAGAAACCCAGTACAATCCCGAGAAGCCAATCATTGCAGGAGTTTACATCAATCGCCTTCAAAGAGGAATGGCACTTCAGGCTGACCCTACCGTAAAGTTCGCAGTGGGTGACTTTGCCATTAAAAGAGTGCTCGACAAACATACAGCCGTTTTATCTCCCTATAACACATACCGCCAGCCGGGTTTACCTCCGGGGCCAATATGTATTCCATCTATATCCTCTATAAATGCTGTTTTGAATTACCAGAGGCACGAATACCTGTATTTTTGTGCTAAAGATGACTTTTCGGGCTCGCACAGTTTTGCCAAAACGCTGCAACAACATAATATAAATGCTGATGCGTATAGAAAGGCGCTGAACAGAAATAAGATTTTTAAGTAGGAAAAAAGTCGTGATAAGTTAGGTAAATATCATTTTACAACTTTAATTATCCATATATCTTGTTGAGGCTTGCCATTTTTCATCTCGCCCTTAATATGTTCTAAAATTTGATAATTAGAAAACAATTTTTGAGCAAAGGTTTCTGGATGGTAAGTTGTATAAGTTCTATGTCCAATTTTCGTATTGCCCTTCGCTAAAATCTGACCAGAACTAAATATTTTAGCTTCTTCCCGGGTTAGCTTAAATTTAAAAACCTCTCCGGCAAGAGATAAAAGGATTATAGAATTGTTTCTGGAAACACGTACAAGTTCATCAAACCATTTATAATGTAGTTCTTCAGTCAGGTGGGTGAAAATTGAAATACCATAAATCACGTCAAAAGAATTATCCACATAGGACAATGGAGGATTAATAGAGTTAAGACTAAAATTAATTTTACTTATATGATTTTTATTCCATATTATGGATTTGGAGTTATAATCACATCCATAAATAGAACAAGAAGAGTCAAGAAGTTCAGGCAGATGGCGAATTATTCGGGCAGGGCCACATCCCCAATCCAAGATGTTAACATTTCTAAGTTCTTTATACTTCTTTAAGTGTTCCAGAAGCCAAATAGCAGATTCTTTACCTCCATAATAATACTTATGATAATTTAGATTAAAAGATTCATAAATGAGATATGAAGGTGGTAATTTAATCTGTGGGTTCTCTCTTTTGAATTCCCTACTGTCTTTAAACTTAATAAAAAAGTGCAAATAATATCTTATTTTATCAACATACGATAAAATCCATAACTTCCGTAATATGTTTGAAATAATTGTTTTCATTTTTTGTTCAAAGATAATACCTGAAGTTGTTTATCAACCTCCTTCTCGACATTTCTGTACTTTTTAATTCAACAGCATTTTCAACAGAACCCGACTTGGACGGACAAATGTCAGTAAGGAATAAGTATTTAAAGCTTCGCCATGCTTTAATCAGATGGTGTTTGCTAAATCAAAAGCATTGCTCCTTTTTTGTTATATAGTAGGTTGAAATACAAATAATTTTATCTAAAAAAGAACCATATTTTTCATTTCCTCTAACCTTCGTGGAAAAACATACCCTCACTATTTTAACCTTATTATTGCTGTTTAGAAAACTTACTTAAACTCACGTTAGCAATTCAATCTTCCCCCAAAACAGCCCCAAACGCCTTCAACTGCTCCCAATACTGTGGATAGGACTTTGTAACCACCTCTGCATTATTAATAACCATTCCCGGATAATACAATGCTGCCGGGGCAAAGGCAAGCGCCATGCGGTGGTCGTCGTAGGTTTCTATTGCAATATTTTCCATGGCAGCTCCTTTTTTACCATCCCAGGTAAGCACTCCGGGTTCGGGTTCCCGGATGGTGAAGCCGAACTTTGCCATCTCCTTTTGAAGAGCAAAAATTCTGTCGGTTTCTTTTATCCTGAGGGTTTGTGCTCCACTTATTCTGAAGGGAATTCCTCTTAAACATAGCGCCACCACGAAGGTCTGCACCATATCGGGCGTGTTTATAAAATCGGCTTCGAAGAAATTACAGATTTCAGCGCTTTTAGAAATTATTACTTTATTATTTTCATAACAGGTTGAAACGCCTGTGCGGTTAAACATTTCCGCAATGGCGGCATCGCCCTGGGCACTGTCGGAAAACAAACCATGGAGGGTAATTTCGACCGATTCGGCCAGCATTGCAAGTTGATACCAGTATGATGCTCCGCTCCAGTCTGCTTCTACTGTATAATCTTCAGGTTTATAATCCTGATGGGCTATGGTTATCGTGTTTCCTTCCCACGTACTTTCAATACCGAAAAATTTCATCATTTGGAGCGTAAGTTTCACATATGACGATGAAATCAGGTGATCGGTTATGTTAATTGTAAGTCCGTTAGGAAGCACAGGAGCTATCAGCAGCAAAGCTGTAATATACTGACTGCTGATGGAACCCTTCAGACTAATGGAGTCTCCTTTCAATAGTTTTCCACTGGTTTTCAAAGGCGGAAATCCCAATTTTTCGGTGTAGGTAATCTCTGCTCCCAGAGCATTCAAAGCATTCACCAATTCCCCAATCGGACGGTTTTTCATGCGATCGCTGCCCGTAATTGTTTTTTCTATACCAGCGGCGGCAAAATAAGCAGTGAGAAATCGCATGGCAGTACCGGCGTGCCCAATATTTACAATATTGTCTTCCGACTCAAATGCATGGTTCATGCGCCGTGTATCGTCGCTTTCCGAAAGGTTAGCAATTCGGAAAGCCTGGTGCGTAAACGCATGGATCACCAACAAACGGTTACTTATGCTTTTGGAAAAAGGCAAAACAATTTCACCCTTAAGATTTTTGCTATTGAAACTTATTTTGTAATTCATTAAAAGTAAAAATATTAAAATGGCCACGAATGCACGAATAAATCCATAAATGGCTTATAACTGTTGAAAGTGCACTGCCGTTGCACCATTTCTCTTCTATTCGTGCATTCGTGGCTTTTATTTTCCGAAAAAGACAAATTTACATTTTTACCTTAAGAAAAATGCTTTAGGTTTGTAAACTAAATCTTTTAACCTTGAATGTTGAGTATTTTATAGCGAAGCGGTTGAGTTTGGGCAAGGAAGCAAAACGTTATGTTTCCCGTTCTATTGTCGGGTTTTCTTCAATAAGCATTGCTCTTGGATTAGCTGTAATGATTATTACAGTTTCGGTTGTTACGGGTTTTAAAAATAAGATCAGCTATAAGGTTTTTGGCTTTGGCTCGCATGTCCAGGTGGTAAACTTCGACAGCAACTCATCGTACGAAACAATTCCGATTGTAGCCAATAAAAAAATGACCGAAGATATTTCCAAAGTACCATATGTAAAGCACATACAATCATTTGCAACCAAACCTGGCATTATAAAAACCCAAACCGAGATTCAGGGCATTGTACTAAAAGGCATCGACAAAGACTATGACTGGTCGTTTTTTAAGGAAAACCTCGTTGACGGAGAAATTTTCACCATACAGGATTCATTGAGCAATAAAATTCTGATTTCAAAATACATTTCATCTCTTCTTAAACTAAAACCAGGCGACGACATAGTAATGTACTTCATCCAGGATCCACCAAGGTTCCGGCGTTTGAAAGTATCCGGCATATATGAAACTGGACTTGAGGAATTCGATAAAATATTTGTTTTGGCCGATATTAAACATATTCAAAAGCTTAATAACTGGAAACCAAATGAAATTACAGGTTACGAAATAACCTTAACCAATTACAGGAAAATAGACGAAGTTCATCAAAATGTAATGGAACTGGTAGGTTTAAAGTTAAATCCTGATGGATCTGGCCTGAAGGTTACTGACATAAAAGAAAAAAACACTCAAATTTTCGACTGGATTAATCTGCAAAACATGAATGTTTGGATCATTTTGGCTTTAATGCTTTTGGTAGCCGGTTTTAACATGATCTCAGGACTTATTATTCTGATCTTGGAACGAACCAACATGATCGGACTTCTAAAATCCCTGGGAGCCAATAACAAGTTAATCGCGAAAATTTTCCTTTACCAGTCCGGGTTCCTAATCCTTAAAGGATTAATCTGGGGAAATATTATAGGAATCACCCTGTGTCTGCTACAATATCATTTTCAATTTATAAGGCTCGATCAAAGCTCATATTTTTTGGATAGTGTTCCCATCAACCTGAACATTTTCCATTTAATATTGCTAAATACAGGTACGGCAGTATTAACTTTAGTGATGCTTACAATTCCATCGCTTATAATCTCAAGGGTTACTCCGGAGAGCACGCTCCGATTTAACTAAGCTGTTAGATAAATATTAAGGTCATGAGCTGCGGTTTAGATTGATTGCATTTCACTAAACTTCCTTTTACCCGTACCAAATAATTCTTAACCATGTTAGAGAATAATTTAGAAAATTTAAAAAAGCGACTGTTATTGCCCTTACCTGGCAAGGAAGCTCAATTTAAAATGGCCCCAAGCTACAGACCTTCACTGGAAGAAAACGAGCCCCACTTAATAGCAGGCGTCACTATATTGCTGTACCCAAAAGAAAATGAGCTTTATTTCCCACTTATTGTTCGTCCTGAATATAATGGTGCCCACAGTGGCCAGATCAGTTTTCCGGGTGGAAAAAAGGACGAAGGAGACAGGAATGTTATTATTACTGCATTAAGAGAATGTGAGGAAGAAATTGGTGTGGATGCGTCGAAAATGATTGTTTTAGGCAGTTTAACAAATCTGATCATACCGGTAAGCCGCTTTGATGTTTATCCTTTAATAGCCTGGTATAGTGCAATCCCAACCTTTAAACCCCAGGAGAATGAGGTAGTTTCAATCATCGAAGTTCCGCTAAATCTTATTTTGGATGATAAGAATTCAGGTGAAAAAACTGTGGAGTATAAAGGCCGGGAAGAAACAGTTCCTTTCTTTGATATATACAACCATTTTGTCTGGGGAGCCACCGCAATGATCCTGAGCGAGTTCATCCAAATCTGGAGAGAAAGTACTTCGTCCTATTCCGATACAAGGTTTTTATAATGCTCAAACCTTGCTATAATCTGCTTTACGAACTTATAAGTCTCCTTACCTTTTGCATAGCCATGTTTAACATCTGCCATCTGAAAGATTTCGGGATTGGACTTACTCAACAAACATGAGTCAACATTCTGGTCCCACACCTGGGCATTTTTTCCGACTTTGGAAGCTATATTCACGGCATCCAGAATATGTCCCCAACCAATGTTGTACGAAGCCAGAATAAATTTCACTCTCTCTTCCTTATCAGGTATTTTAGGGGCTATTTGCTTGTCGAGCAATTTGATAAACTTAACTCCTGCTTCAATTTGTTTTTCGACCGAGGATGTTGAATCCACACCAAAATAAGCTCTGGTGGATGGCATCAGCTGCATGATGCCATAAGCTCCGGCATGTGACCTCACCTTGGGATTAAATCTAGATTCCTGATAAATTAACGAAGCCAGCAAACGCCAGTCCCAATCAATATGAGCGCTATACTTTTTTATAAGCTCATCGTACCTGGAAATACTGCCGGAACGCACACTAACATAATGATGGTTAACATTTGCATAATTATTTCTATCCTCGAAGTACTTATGAAATTTAACTGCAAACTGTGCTGACGACCTGTAATACGATAACCAGTCATTAACTTTCTTCTGCAAAACCGTACTTTTTTTCCTGAAAATCCATCCAATTGGATTATTGTCATTTAGCTCAGTCGTAAAATCGAGATTAGGATATTCTTTGGCTAAAATACTAGCTTGCTCATAGTTACAAACCGTATAATCCAATTCATTCTTTGCCACAAGTTCAACCAACTGCTCGGCTGTATATCCCGGCATTTCAAAGAATTTTATATCAGGATAACCTTCTTTCTTCAGGCTGTTAAGTGTCTCTGAAAAAGAACTTCTCAAAGGAATATAAATGTTTTTATCGGCCAATTGAGTTTTATCCGAAATAAGCCTCTTATTCCCTCCGGTTTCCTTCCGTTGAACCAGTATATGCTTTGTACTATACAAAGAAAGACTGTAGCTTACAATATCTTTCCTGTATTCAGCAGGAGACTGACTCTTAGCGATTATGTCGACCTTACCATTATATAATGCATCAAAATCATCATCAATGTTATTGCTAACAATTATCTCAACTTCCATACCGAGAAATTGCGAAAGTTGCTGCAACATCTCAAACTGAAAGCCCATAGGTTCTCCATTAAATATGTAATAATCGGTACTATTCTGCTCTATTACAGCAACAAGTCGCTGCCTTTGACTAATCTCAGGATAATCATCTGAAGCCTCTTCAGAAATATTATATTCCCTTTGGAAAGAGCATGTTGTTAAGATAAGGCAAACCGATAAACATAGGAAAAATTTCATTTTCATAAATTTTTTATGTCTAAGGTTGATCTTGTATTCATGATTCATCTCTAATGATTGGTTATTTCGCAGAGTCATGAATATTATCTTTAATGTTCATTATTTCCATAACGATGCAAAAGTAAGAATTACATCAGTACGATTTAATTCCTTTTTATAAACAAACAATTATTGGTGATGGATGATCGTGTTGAAAACTGATCATTTTTATTAATCGTAGAAATTCCATGACAAACCATACATTAACATCCGCGAATTAGCCGGATAGTGCAGTACGGTATAGAATGTTCTGCTAAGGAGATCATAATTAACATGTTCAAATTTCAGATAAAATCTCATCCGCTTCAATTTCACATTTAAAAATGCATCCACAAACGGATAGTTTCCAAGCTTTTTGTTACGTTGATTATAGAACACGCCAAGATCTGGCATGTAGCCATTGGCATAATAATCGGTATTATAGCGTGAATCAAGACCTAACTGGGTGGTCATTACTTTGTTGAAAAGTTTCAATTCAATAAAACTGGAGTTATATACACTAAAAAATGGAAGAGGTACAACTCTGTCATTACTTGTGATTTGCACCAAAGCTTTAAATTTGGAATGGAAAATACCGGCATCAAAGCCCTTTGCCGCAGAAGCCTCCAGAACAGAAACTTCTCCGTTATATTGATTAGGAGTTGCAATAGAATCAAAATAAACCGGCGAAGAAAGCAATGAATAATTAAAGTCGCCTTCAAATTTTATAGCAGGCCATTTCAGCTCAATACCAGTTCGAATGTCTTTAATAGGAATAAACCCATTATTCCACTGGAAATGATTTGAAAAATACTCGTCGTAATAATATCCGGGTTTATAACGCGAAATATCCATCAATATATTGAATGAAAGACTCCCTGGCTTTTTACTGAAGCGATTGGCCAACTTTCCATGAAGGTACAGATCGCCAGCTTTATAACCTGTGAAATAGTAATCGCCTTGGGCATTAAGCAGAAAGAACGATTTTATTCCTATCGAAATTCCTCCGGTAAAAGCCAGATTATTATAATGTTTGCCTTTAAAGTGTGCAGAAAAACTAGTATCTAAAACACCAAGCGAATTGTAATCAATCAGGGTATCAGGCAGTATTGAGTATTTAAAATTATCATACAGGCTTTTTATCCCGGCCCTTATTAAAATTGGTGGTTCATTAGGATTTTGTTTTCCAAGCAAAAGTTCAACACTGTTTCGAACCCTTAAAAAGTAAAGCGAGTCGTTTGTTTGGGTCGAATCCAGATTAAACTGCCGGTACATGGTATAGGGTAATACTTCAGTAACTCCAACAGGATCAGTATATCCACGTTTAATCCGAT
>JAJYAG010000250.1 GCA_021779665.1 Bacteroidota bacterium
TTATTATTTAAGTCCACAGTCGACAGACCACTGTCCACGGCCGAATACAGAAAAAAGTCCACAGTCGACAGACCACTGTCCACGGTAAAGTGCATTAGAGTCCGCGGTCCATAGACTACGTCCATAGCAAAATAATGAAGAGTCAATGGTCTAAAGGTTACCGGTTCTTTCATTTTAAGGAATTTCTAAGTGCTTGAATCATTTTCACCAACTCATTGGTAAAGTTATAAATTGATTGAAAATCTTCATCGGAAATTATACTTCTCTTTTTTGCCAGGAAGATGCATCCAATTACCTCATGAGCTGAACGAAGAGAATAACTTAAAAACTTATTAAATTCAGCATCGGACTGACCGGTTGAACCTTCAGCGATATTCAAAGAAATTGAATCACAAGCTCTTTTTATTTGAGAAGTCAGGACATATTGCTCCTCTTTTGGAAACTTTAATGTCGATAAATGCACAATTAAAGATAAATCCAGGGATTTCTGCCAAACTTTCAATTCTTCAAATTTAAAAGCCATTTTCTCTAATTATCTATAACCTTTTATAAGTTATTTACCATCGGACTTCCACTGGCTGTTGGCCGTGGTCCGATGTCTGTGGTCTGTGGACTTACTTATGCACCTCATTCTCCACTATATTCAGCATTTTCAGCGTTGCCTTTATCGCGGCTATCGTCTGGTCGGGGTCTAATCCGCGGGTTTTGAATTCGCGGCTGTTCTCCCAGGTGATGACAGTTTCTACCAGAGCGTCAGTTTTGCCGCCCGGGGGAATGGATACTTCATAGTCCAACAGCTTTGGCAAATCCTTATTCAGCGATTTATAGATCTTTTTCAGGGCATTCATAAAAGCGTCGTACTGACCGTCGCCTATAGCTGTTTCCTGATAATTCTTTTTATTGATCTCGATACTGATGGATGCCACCGGCTTTAACCCGTCGGTAAGCGAGAGAGAATAGTTTTTGATTTTTATTTTCTGCTCTATAAAATCACTGTTCAGGATATCGGAAATGATAAACGGAAGGTCATCGGTGGTGACATTTTCTTTCTGGTCTCCCAATTCAATTACACGTTTGGTAACCTGTTTCATAACTTCGGGATCGAGTTCAATGCCCAGCTCCTGCAGATTTTTCATGATGTTCGACTTACCGGCAGTTTTTCCCAAGGCGTACTTACGCACACGGCCAAAACGTTCGGGAAGAAGTTCGTTGAAATAGAGCTTGTCTTTGCTGTCGCCATCGGCATGCACGCCGCATGTCTGAGTGAAGACATTCTCGCCTACCACAGGTTTATTCGATGGTATACGAATTCCCGAAATAGTTTCAATCATCCTGCTTACGACATTAATTCTTTCCTCTTTCAGGTTTAATTTGACATCGGAATGATCATGAAGTACAGCAACAACGCTTGCCAGAGGAGCATTTCCGGCGCGTTCGCCTAAACCGTTTACGGTAGTATGAATTCCCTTTGCGCCAGCTCTGACACCCGCCAATACATTGGCAGTGGCCAAATCGTAATCGTTATGCGCATGAAAGTCGAAGTGAAGCTCAGGTGCCCGGTCGACCATTATTTTGACAAACTCATAAGCCTCTTCAGGATTCATTACTCCCAAAGTATCGGGAAGCATAAATCGCATGAGCTTTTCCTTCCGGAGAGCATCCAAAAGAAACAGCACGTACTCCTGCGAATTGCGCATGCCATTGCTCCAGTCCTCAAAATAAATGTTTGCTTTTAAACCCTGGCTCAAGGCATAATTCAACACCTTTTTAATATCGTCGACATGCTGCTCGGGTGTTTTCTTGAGCTGACCAGTTAAATGTTTGAGAGAACCTTTGCATAAAAGGTTTACAACCTTAGCGCCCGAATCCCTGATCCAGTCGATGGATTGCGTACCATCGATAAAGCCCAATACCTCGACTTTATCCAGATATCCGTTTTGTCCAGCCCATTCGGTAATTCGTTTTACAGCCTTAAATTCACCTTCCGACACTTTGGCCGATGCCACTTCAATGCGGTCGACCTTTATCTCTTCCAATAACATCTTGGCTACGCTCAGCTTTTCGCTGGCAGTAAACGATACCCCCGACGTTTGTTCCCCGTCGCGAAGGGTTGTATCCATTATTTCGACTTTCATTGTATGCCCCCCTTTATTCCCCCAAAGTGGGGAGAAAAGAAAAATGTAACTAATTATGATTATGCCTTCTTCCGCCTTCCCCTTTGGGGAAGGGACGGGATGGGGCCATTATCTTGTTTTTTCAAAAACTTCTATCTTGTCTTTCATGCTCAGCAGATAGTCGATATCATCGTATCCGTTAAGCAGACAGGTTTTTTTGTATTTATTGATATCAAATTTTTCAGATTCTCCTGTTGAAAGAATTGTAATTGTCTGATTTTCGAGATCGACTTTAATTTTTGTCTGAGGATTTTTTTCAATTTCGCTGAATAATTTACTTAAAAAAGCATCGGAAACCTGAACGGGTAAAAGGCCGTTGTTTAAGGCATTGGCTTTGAATATATCAGCAAAAAAGCTCGACACCACTACTTTGAAACCATGGTCGTAAATTGCCCAGGCGGCATGTTCGCGGCTGGAACCACTCCCAAAATTCTTACCTCCCACGAGTATTTTACCTGAATATTTTGAGTCGTTGAGCACAAATCCGGGGATTTTGCTGCCACCTTTATCATATCGCCAGTCGCGGAAAAGATTTTCGCCAAAACCTTCGCGGGTAGTTGCTTTTAAAAAGCGTGCAGGTATAATCTGGTCGGTATCCACATTCTCGATTGGCATCGGTATGGCAGTCGACTCTAACGTAACAAATTTATCTATTGACATTTTTAATTTCTTAATAATTGAACAATTACAACAACTCTCTCGGATCGGTGATAACACCTGTCACAGCAGCAGCGGCGGCGGTAAGCGGACTGGCAAGGAAAGTACGTGAACCCGGTCCCTGACGACCTTCGAAGTTACGGTTCGAGGTAGCCACGGCATATTTTCCTTCGGGAACTTTATCGTCGTTCATAGCCAGGCAAGCTGAACAGCCAGGCTGACGAAGTTCAAAGCCAGCTTCTTCGAGAATTTTGTCGATTCCTTCGTCCTTGCATTGCTTTTCAACCTGTTTTGAGCCGGGTACCAGCCAAACTACAGTGTCGGCTGCTTTCCTTTTGCCCTTCACGAAACTTGCAAAAGCTCTGAAATCCTCGATACGTCCATTGGTACAGCTTCCAAGGAATACATAATCTACCTTTCGGCCAACCATTTTGGTACCACCTTCAAGTCCCATGTACTGGAGCGCTTTCATAAAAGTGTTCTTATTGGTATCTGCCAAATCAGCCCCTGAAGGAATAGATTCGGTTATCTTGATACCCATTCCCGGATTGGTTCCGTAGGTAATCATCGGGGTAATATCGGCAGCGTCGAAGTTGTAGACCTTATCGAATTCAGCACCATCATCGGTCTTCAAAGTTTTCCAGTAAGCAAGAGCTTTGTCCCAGTCGGCACCTTTAGGAGCATATTCGCGACCCTTTACATAGCTGAAAGTTGTTTCATCAGGAGCTATCATACCACCGCGGGCACCACTTTCAATACTGAGGTTACACAAGGTCATGCGGCCCTCCATAGTAAGGTTGGTGATGGCTGAACCGGTATATTCGATAAAGTAACCTGTACCGCCAGCAGTTGTAATTTTTGAAATAATATAAAGTGCAATATCTTTTGCAGTCACGCCTTTGCCTAAGGTTCCGTTAACTTCAATTTTCATCTTTTTGGGCTTTGGCTGCATGATACACTGGGTTGCAAGCACCATTTCCACTTCCGAGGTTCCCACTCCGAAAGCAACAGCTCCGAAAGCTCCGTGTGTTGATGTGTGACTGTCGCCGCAAACCATTGTGGAACCGGGCAGGGTAATGCCAAGCTCAGGGCCAACCACATGCACAACTCCCTGATATGGGTGATTCAACCCAAACAGTGTAACACCATGGTTCTGGCAGTTCTGAGTCAGTTTTTCAACCTGCGAACGCGAAAGCTCGTCGTGAATGGTGAGGTGTTGATCTTTTGTTGGCACATTGTGGTCGGGAGTAGCAAATGTTTGTCCCGGCCGAAAAACTTTAATTCCACGCTTATCCAGGCCGGCAAAAGCCTGCGGACTAGTTACCTCATGCACCAGGTGACGATCGATGTACAACACGCTGGGTCCTTCTTCAACCTGGGAAACCACGTGGCTATCCCACACTTTATCAAATAATGTTTTTTTGCTCATTTTGTAATACTGTTATTTATTGCAGAGTAGAGACGGCTTGCAAGCCGTCTCTACGAATATTTTAATGAATTTTTGAAATTGCATCCAGGAATGCTTCTACCGACGCGGTAACAATATCGGTATTGGCCGAAAAACCATAATAGCTGCTGCCTTTGTTTTCAACCTGAATGTGAACTTTACCAACATCGTCGCTGCCACGGGTAACAGCCTGAACAAGGAATTCCTCGAGGTTTACCTTTTTGTGAACCAGTTGACGCACAGCATTAAAAGCGGCGTCAATAGGACCTGAACCTGAAGATGTAGCTGTAACCACTTCGCCATCAATAACCAGCTGAACGGTTGCCATAGGAATTGCAGAACGGCCGCAAACTACATTCAGATATTTGAGTTTGATAGCACGGGATTGCTCGGCACGGCTTACACCAACAATTACATAAAGATCGTCGTCGCTGATGTCTTTTTTGCGGTCGGCCAGTTTGAGGAATTTCTGGTAAGCATCGTCCAGTTCTTCCTGAGCAAGTGTAAAACCTAAACGCTGCAGATGATGGTTCAATGCAGCACGTCCACTGCGGGCAGTAAGAACGATAGAGGATTCGTTGATTCCCACTTCTACAGGATCGATAATTTCGTAGTTCTCGCGGTTTTTCAGAACGCCATCCTGGTGGATACCAGATGAATGTGCAAATGCATTCCGCCCAACAATTGCTTTGTTTGGCTGAATTGGCATACGCATCAGTGTTGATACCAAACGACTTGTTTTGAATATCTGACGGGTGTTAATTCCGGTGGTCAAAGGAATATCCTTGCGCGATTTGATTGTCATTACAACTTCTTCGAGCGAAGTGTTACCGGCACGCTCGCCAATACCATTCATGGTTACCTCAACCTGACGGGCGCCATTCAGAATACCTGTGATTGAATTGGCAGTGGCCATACCCAAATCGTTATGACAGTGGGTTGAGATTATGGCTTTGTGAATGTTTTTAACATTGTCTACCAAATACTTAATTTTTGCTCCGTATTCGGAAGGAATGCAATAACCGGTAGTGTCGGGAATATTCACCACGGTAGCACCGGCAGCGATTACCGCTTCGATAACCCTGGCGAGATATTCGTTTTCGGAACGACCGGCATCTTCGGCGTAGAATTCAACATCTTCAACATATTTTTTGGCATACTTCACTGCTTCGACAGCACGCTCAAGAATGGCATCGGGATTCGATTTAAGCTTAAGGTTTATATGATAGTATGAAGTACCTATACCGGTGTGAATACGTTTATGCTTTGCATATTTTAGAGATTCGGCAGCAACATCAATATCGTTCTGAACCGCGCGGGTAAGGGCGCAAATAACAGGGCGTGTCACCGCTTTAGAAATTTCCACGATGGAATTAAAATCACCGGGACTTGAAATAGGAAATCCGGCTTCGATAATGTCTACTCCTAGTTCGTCAAGAGCCCTGGCTACTTCAATTTTTTCAACTGTGTTGAGCTGGCAGCCCGGGACTTGTTCGCCGTCCCTTAAGGTAGTGTCGAAAATGTGCAGTTTTTGTTCCATGTACTTTTAAAATTTACTTTAATTCTGTTTAAAACTAAAAAAGCCATTCTTTGTTGAGAATGGCTTCGTAAATATCCTGTTTACACTACATACCATTCTCGCTTAGCACCTAAAAATAATGCTAATAATAAAAATACCGAGAATGAGAGATGTAAGCTTCATATTCAATTTTTACAATGACAGGGACAAATATATTAAAACCATTCTAAATAAAAAACTTCTGCAATAATATTTTTTATCAAATTTAAAAATGACTAATGTATGTTATTTGACAACAAATAGTTAAAAGTGCTTAAAAACATGTATAGTAATGCAAAAAATAAGCCCTTCAATAAACAAATTTAACTGAAGGGCTGAAAATATATTGAAATTATTAAGCTATCTACTGGTATCGCCTTTATAAATTGCTGTTTTTTTCCTGATTGAATACACTTTGAAAAAACCCATTGCTTTATCCGCCGGCGAAATATTTGTGATTACATTAGCCGACGGGCCGCTGAAAATAGGATCTTTAGGCCTCGATTCGGCAAGACATCCATTAATGAAATTAAAGTACTCTTCGGTGATCCCGTTTAGTTCCAGCGTAATGGTGTCGCCAGCTGCGACTTTTTCGTCGGATTTATCATTATTCAGATAATAAACCGATATGCCAGGGTAATAAGCGCCTTCAAAACCAATGTTATTGGCAATTCCGTATTCCCTTAAGCTATCGGTTATCAGCTTATTATTCTTATAGGCTTTAACACAATAAAAACTACGGCCGCCAATATCGCGGGTAAACATATTTATAAGCCATCCTTTTTGACGCGAACTGTAATTCTGACTAATAATTTTAATCGAATCAATGGGGTTAATCGCCTTTAAATAAGATGATGCAGTATAGTTCTCAAAATTGCCATCTTCATCAATGTCAACATTCGCTATGATTAAAGTATACTTTTTGCCGGGAACACCATAAACTTTTTCAGATGTTTCGTAAAACCCCGGAGTTGAGGTATTCTCGGTTAAGGTAAGGATGGTACTGCCATCGCTGATGGTTACAATGGCATTGGAGACTGCTTTTTTGGGAAGTTGATTTAAAGGGTCCCCTGACCGAAACAGGGTAATCCTTTGAATTGCCGTATCGGTAGTGATACCGCCATCCACCACCAAACGGGCATATGTGGTATCCAGATCGGGCGTAAACTCTTCTGTACAGGAACTAAATGCAATCAGAACTCCAAGAACTATAAATGTATATGTGAAAATATTTTTTGCTTTCATCATCAGTAATGTTAAAAATTGAAATTATAGGTAATAGCAGGGAAAAATACGAATGGTAAATAGGTGCGTTCGGCTTTCCCTTTCTCAAGGTCGAAATTGAGCATCCAGTCGTTATGCCGTCCATAAGCGTTATACACTGAGAATACCCACTCTCCGTTCCAGAAGCGGCCCGGATGTTCCTTTCCTTTTATAGTGGCTGATAAGTCGAGACGATGGTAACTGCGCATTCTGTATTCATTTCTTTCCGAATATATAGGAATAGCAGTGTTGTCGACCTCAAACGAACCCACAGGGAAAGTGATAGGCGTACCCGAAGCAAAAACCCAGTTTGCAGAAACTATCAGCCGCTTTGTTGCATTAAAATTAAGTACTACATTCACATTGTGGGGTTTATCGTAAGGAGCCGAATATTCCTTGCCACTGTTAATTTCCGGGATTTTGCGGATAGCCCTTGATAATGTATAGCTAATCCATCCATTCAGTTTGCCTTCATTCTTTCTAATCAGAAATTCTGCACCGTAACTGTATGCTTCTCCGGTTCTTATATCTCCTTCGAGCCGCGAATTAAAAAGTGTTGAAGTATGATCCTTAAAGTCAATTACATTATCCATCTGTTTATAGAAAAGTTCGATGGAAGTTTCAAACTTATTATTGGAGAAATTACGGAAATAACCAATGCCAAACTGATCCGACTTTTGAGGTTTCACATTATTGTTGGAAGGAAACCAGTAATCGAGAGGCATACCACCATTAGAAACCGATGCTAACTGCAGGAATTGATAGGTTCTTGAGTAGCTGGCTTTCACCGACGATACATTATTAATATTGTACATTACACCCAGACGTGGCTCCCAGGCCGGATAGCTGTGGAAAATCTCTCCCTTTTTGTATTCGGTGGAACCAATATATTCATGGTTCTCGTCAAAATTATTGAGCGTGGATTTACCGATATTCTGAAATAAGGTATATCTGAGACCATACTTCAGGGTTATTTTTTCTCCAATTTTCTGTTGATTCGATATATATGCAGCATATTCGAGCTCATAGTTTTTCATACTTGGAAATCGCATGGTTG
>JAJYAG010000063.1:0-32483 GCA_021779665.1 Bacteroidota bacterium
TCCGGGAACTTGCCCGGAAAATTCTCACCAACCCGGTCGAAATTAATATCGCCATTTCACGTCCGCCCGACAAAATAAAGCAGGAAGCGTATGTGATATACGAGTCGCAGAAAATTCCTCTTGTAAAGCATATCCTAAAGCAAAAGGATTTGAAGAGTATCCTTGTTTTTTGTTCCACAAAAATAGCTGTGAAGCAACTCACGCGCGATTTAAAGAAAGCAAATCTTCCAGCCGGCGAAATTCATTCCGATCTTGATCAGAACGATCGGGAAAAGGTGTTGCAGGAATTTAAAAACAGGAGATTGAAAATTCTGGTTGCCACCGATATTCTTTCGCGCGGTATTGATATTGAAGATATAGATTTGGTTATCAATTACGATGTTCCACATGACGGAGAGGATTATGTTCATCGTATTGGACGTACTGCAAGAGCCGAATCGGACGGGGCCGCCATTACCCTCATTAACGAGAAGGAACAGAACAGGTTTTCGAGAATTGAAAAGTTAATAGAGATTGAAGTTACTAAAGCTGTTGTTCCTGAAGAGTTTGGTGAAGTGCCTGCTTACAATCCCCGAACTTTCAAATCCGGCAACCGTCGGAAAAATTTTAGAAAGTCAGGAGGCGGAAAACCTTTCAACAAAAACAGAAATTCCAAACCCGGCGGAGGAAACCGTCAGGGTGGTCATAAACCTGCAAATTAATAGGATAAAGATCTGGTAAGGAATATTTTTTCAATCGGCCATTCCAAATCAGGAACCCTGATGCCGTTTGATGCATCTTCAAACCCGACTGTTATTTAGCTATGGACTATGGACTATAGACTTTAATCCATGGCCTACTAACTATAAAGCTGCTCCTTAATAAGCGCAAGCAATTCCTCACTATCAATAGGTTTTGTAATAAAACCATCGCCTCCTGCTTCCAGCGCTTTTTTCCTGTCCTCGTTGGAAGTATAAGCCGTTTGTACAATTATTTTAGTGTGCGGGCGCTTCAGTTTAAATATCGGAATTGCTTCCAGTCCGCTAATGCCCGGTAATCCCAGATCCAGCAGGATGAGATCTATGCGTGTCCCTGAGTCAAAGACCGAAACAGCATCGTTTATATTTGTAGTTTTCAGGATATTGATCTTAGTTTCGCTAAGCACTTCTTCCAGATAAATAGAATTGGTGATATCGTTTTCAATAATCAGGACAGAGTAGCCGCTAAAATCTATCGTTCCGTTGCTTTCGGCCGGATCGTTATTTTCTTTTATAGTAATTTCTTCATAAGGAATTGTAAATTTAAACCGTGTACCTTCTCCAACCTTCGATTCCAGGTTCACTGTACCTTTAAGCAGTTCAATCAGGCCTTTTACGATAGCCAGGCCCAGCCCTTTGCCCTTGAATTCATTTTCGGAATGAGGATCCAATCTGATAAACCGGTCGAAAACCAGAGGCTGCTTTTCAGGAGGAATTCCTATGCCAGTGTCGGCAACAAAAAATTCGATCTGTTTATTTTTTATTTCAAACCCAAAACTAACCGCACCTTTATGGGTGAATTTTAACGCATTGAAAATGAGGTTAACAAATATCTGCCTTAGCTTTCCTTTGTCTACCAGGATGTGATAAGGTTTTTCCGTGTTATTTGGTTCATACGAGATGTCGATATCCTGCTTTCCGATTTTATGTTTATGGTTATTGAAAAAAAGAAAGAGGTCGTTCAAAAGCTCATTTAAATCGCACTCCTCAGTATTGATTGTCATTTTACCGGTTTCGATGCTCGAAAGATCCAGCAGATCGTTTATCAGATCGTGGAGATCAAGCCCCTGCTGCCTGATAATGGAAGTATACTGCGCAAGTTTTTCTTTTTCTTTAAAATATTTTGGCAGTATTTCTGCAAATCCGATGATGGCATTCAGAGGTGTTCGCAGCTCGTGACTCATGTTCTGAAGAAAAATAGTTTTTAGGTGCTCACTCTCCAGGGCTCTGATTTTTTCATTTTGCAGTTCAATATTCCGAAGCTTTATTTTTTCATTTTCGAGAGCCGCTTCCCGCCCGGTTTTAAGATCGTCAACAAGCATATTAATGCCCATTGCAAGAGCGTCGAGCTTGTCGTTTTTCTCCGATGTCTCAATCTGCACCGTATAATCGCCTTTTGCTATTTTTATCACTGCTGCAATCAATTCATCAATCTTTTTTTCAGATCTTTCGTCCATAGGGTGATTATCGTTAGCTAAGTGTTTGTATTATTTTTTAAGCCAAGCCATTGCATCTTCCTTATTGGTGAAGAATTCAATATTTTTCTTTCCTTTGATTCCGGTTACAAAAGCCGCCAGAACCCTGGCGACTGGATGAATTCCATAAACGGCTACTTTATGGGTGCTTTCATGATTATTCATTTCTTCGTAAACCTGGCGGGCTTTAGGAGAACTTTTTCCAGATCGGTCAAGATTAACAAGCTGATTTATCTTTCCCGGTAATTCGGAATACAATTTTTGATACAACTTTAGTATTTCCCTTGCATGTTCGTCAGTTTGCTCTCCGATGGCTTCAATATAAATGGTTGAATTGTCAAGAAGAGTGATCCGGTTTTCACCAATCGTAAATTCCTTTTCACTTATTTGTTTGTAACATAGTTGTGGTGCCATTACCAATATTTTAGAAGTATAAATAGCCTAATAGTTTCACCAACTTTTTTCAAGGACCATATTGTTTACGGCAGTTGGCAAATATGGTTATGTAATATTACACGAGTAGTTTCTATGCATTTATAAATGTAATTTTTTCTGCAACGAATCCAAAATTTAAGCAGATAATATTGTATTTATTACACTTTACGTTCAGGAGCTTATTTCAGATTAATTATTGCTTTAATCGTTATTATTCTTCCCGGAGATAGGTATTCTCCTGTTTCCAGATGTTGGTTATTAAATAAATCCTCGATATACATAATAGTTCTTAGCCTATCGTGAATAAACGAACGGGAAAAACTCAGGCAAGCATTAAAATAGGCGTCAATATTACTGGTGTTGTTGTCGTTTACGAACTGCTTGCTTTTATAGAGCAAGCTAATGCTAGTATTGATAATTTTGGTTTCCCAGAAAAAGTTTCCCTTTACCTGATGTTTGGGGCTGTAGGTAAGCTCTTTGTTTTCAAGATCGTGTCGTTTGGTAAACTCGAGAATTTTAGTCCGGTTGTAAGTATAATTTCCCGAAATTGAAATTTTACCGTTTAGTTGGTAGTTTAAAGTGAGCTCACTTCCTAAAATATTTACCTGAGTTACATTCTCACGCCGGTAAATTGGGCGCGAATGCCACAACGAATCTCCTGTTGCCACATAGTAAAGAAAATTGCTACCTGCCGAATAATACAAAGTTGGAGAGAAAGTAAGTTTGATGGTGGGTTTTAAATCGAATCCTATTTCAAAATTATTCAGGTTTTCGGGACCCAGATCCGGATTGGCAACCTTGGGACCTATCCACATCCACCCCGATCGGGTGAGATCGTCGAGTATCGATGCCCTGAAACCTTTTGAGTAAGACACATAGCCGCTGAAAAACTTTTTTGGATTATATCTCAGTCCTATTCTCGGACTCAGTGCAGTCCAGGTGTTTTCATGCAGGTTACCGTTGTAAACAGCGAAATCTTTTACCATTTCTCCTGTTGCTGCAAAATATCCTTCATAAAACCTGACTCTGTCGCTTCTTATCCCCACTTGAAGGTGCAGTTTATTACCCGGGAAAGTAACTTCATCCTGGAGATACATAGCCAGGGTATGCAGTTTTCCGCGGTTTAAAACCTTATCGGGGGATGTTTGATAATGGTCGCCACCATTCACTTTACCCTTTTTAGATTCCAGTCCTGCCGTGAGAAGATTGTATTTTCCCATTCTCCGCGAAATGTTGAACAAAGCTCCAAAATCGTCGCGATCCGAAAGAACATCAAAACGCTGATATGCGCTACCTTTCATTTTTTCGTTAAGGTTGAAATAATTCTCCCTTTGAAAATAAGTGCTTAAGTTATATTTCAGATGTCCCACTTTCCCATAAAAGGTGCTTCTTATAGTATTTGTATTGAAATGCCGGTAAACACCATCAACTGCCATAATCTTAGTTCCTTCTCCCCGTTTGTCGCGATAAAAACCATAGCTTACATCCGCATTGAAGTAGCTGTTAAGCTCATAAACAGCTCTTGCATTTATCCCGCCTTCTTTCAGATAACGGGCGGTACTATAAATGTTGGCTGGTTTCTTTCGAAGTGAATCAGGAATATTGTTGTATCCGTCGCTCGAATTGAAAAAGGCATTCAGTGAGATCCCTAATTTCTTATTCACCTGACCCGATGTATAAAAGCCTGAATTAATAGTATTATAAGTGCCATAGGAAATATTGGCTGTCGCTTTTAATTTTTCAGCAGGCCTTTGCGTGATTACATTAATTACTCCACCCATAGCATTGCTTCCGTAGAGCGAAGACCCGGGACCTTTGAATATCTCAACTCTTTCAATATTTTCAGGGTTCAGACTATTCCAGTTAACGCCACCTTCATCGGATGTGTTTAAAGGAATGCCGTCGAGCAGAACAAGGGTGCGGCTTTGCTCGTTTGCTGAAAAACCACGAAGGCTTACAACTGGCCGCATTGTGTAGATACCCATATTTCTGCTGACGTTTACTCCCGATGAATATTTTAGAATATCATCCACTTTCAATGCCGCTGCTCGGCTTAATTGACGTGATCCCAGAATCTCAATACGACCGGCAATTTCTTCAGGCTTTTTGTCCGACTTGGTGGCGGTAACTGTTACTTCGCTCAGATTGGTGGTGCGAAGACTATCGGAGCTGGGTTGTTGCCCCTTTATTCCGATTAAAACAAAAAGCAAGCCCAGAGAGCTGAGAAGCTTTCTTAAATGCATAAGCACAGCAATGAATTGATATGTCTATTACTTCAAGCTCTTGGCGCACCTGAAACCAACACCAAAGTCGACCCAGTTGGCAGGGATTCCTTTCCGGTAATATACCTTTTTGCACATTCCTCCCGAGTGCCAGCTCCCGCTGCGGATTGACTTGTTAAATCCTGGAAAAGCTGCCACAGGGTTTTTGGCCGGACTATTCGCATAAAAGTTTTGCTCATAGGTATCTTCTGTCCATTCCCATACGTTACCATCCATATCGTACAATCCAAAGCGATTGGGCTTGAAAGAGCCTACTTTAACAATGCGGTTCTCCCAAACTCCGGGAATCTTTTTCTCTTCCACACGGCCCAAGGTATCGCCGGTAGGGTACTCTTTCCCTATTAAACCGCCACGGGCAGCCAATTCCCATTCAGCCTCGGTAGGCAGACGTTTTCCAGTCCACTCGGCATATTTGCGGGCATCGAACCAACTAATTCCAACTACGGGATAATCAGGGAACTTATCTCCACACCTGAAAATATCCACATTCCAGAATTCAGGTAGTTTGTAATTAGTGGCATCGCAGAATTTTTTGTATTCGGCGTTTGTAACCTCATGCTTATCCAGGTAAAATGAATCGACACTAACTTTATGAGCAGGATTAAAATCGGCTCCAGGCGCATCTTTGCCCATTGTAAATTCATTTCCGGCGATTAAAACCATATTTTCAGGGAGATTTTGAGATACAGCATTCAATGATATTATCAGTGCTGTAATAAAAGCAGTTGTTTTCATTGATAATTTGGGTTAGATTGATAAAAACATAAACCAAATGTAAACCATTCAATTATGATGTCAATTCAATTATTCTTAAAATGTGTTAAAGCACAAGCTTTTGTCTGTTTTTTCAGAAAGGCGGATTTTTAAGGAAATCTGGAGGATTGTAGTAATATTTTTCAAGATCCTTTTTAGTGTAGCAAACCAGCGAGTAAGAATTGTAAAATCTTTCGGGATAACTTTTGGCTGGTTTAAGCTGCATGGGTTTTACTTTTAGAATTTCGAGATGGAAATGATCGAATTGCCACCCATGTTTGTTTAGCTCGGCTTTTGTCATAAACCGGGCAATAGGAGTGAGATGCCCTACTGTATCGCCTGTATTCACACATATACCTGCAATATGTTCGTACAACGACCAGAATTTGGTTCCATTTATTTCATGTTCAATCATCAGGTTGGCATAAGGGCCATCAGTCCGCTTGCTGATAACGATTCCTCCGGCAATTGGAAAAATTGGCTCGGAGTCGTAATTCGTACCCGGACGTTTGATATCGATACCTGTATGATAATGTGCAGGGATATTGGGTCGTGCTTTCCTCATAATTCCAAACTGACCAATGGCTGTAAGCTGAATTTGAGAAACATCCTTTCGGTCGGGATTATTGATGGGAAGGTAGATAGGACTGGTTAGTATTATGGAAAAAAGAATGGTAAGGAGTTTTGGCATATTAGTTAATTTTTATGAGATGGGATTGGTTTAGATTCTTACTATCCAGTTTTCGATAAGAATTCCTTCTAGTCTCTCAAATTCTAAAACATTTTAGGTAACCTTTATTAAATCCTAATTCTCGAATTCATGATCTCTTTTATAATTTGGTCTGAGTCTCTGGTGTCTTCCCAGGCGCCATAAATATCCTTTAAATCAGAAATATTTTCTTCTTTTATATCAATTGATTCCGTAAGTTTTATAATAAGCCTTTTTTTGGATTTGTTATCAAGCTTTGTCAGGAAACCAAAATACTTGTCTATTGCTTCATTTGTCAATGCGAAACCCATAAATTAATATTTGGGTAAATATAACGAATTATAGGTAAAGTAATTAATCTATAAGAAGATAATTCTTTGGTTTGTTTTCAAGAATCTCCAATCCCTCTTTTCAATAAAATTTGCCCGTTTCCCAAAAAACCTGTACGTTTGTCGCTCTAAAAAAAATAATAACGAGAATTATGAAACGTGCTGAAATTCATACTCAAAAGGGCGTGATGAAAGTAAACTTTTATGAAAAAGACGCTCCTAACACTGTTGAGAATTTTATAAAGTTATCCAAACAGGGCTTCTACAATGGCTTAACCTTTCACAGGGTTATACCCGATTTTGTAATTCAGGGAGGTTGTCCCAACGGTACTGGCGCTGGTGGTCCGGGTTATACCATTAAATGTGAATTAACAGGCGATAACCAGTATCACGATCGTGGTGTACTTTCGATGGCGCATGCTGGTCGTAACACCGGTGGATCTCAGTTTTTTATCTGCCACAGCCGCAAAAATACCAGTCACCTCGACCGCAATCACACTTGCTTTGGCAAGGTTTACGAAGGTCTGGAAGTGATTGATGCCATCCGTCAGGGTGATAAAATTGAAAAAATAGAAATTTTTGAAGAATAATTTGGTTGGTTTGTAGAGACACCATGCATGGTGTCTCTACAAGCAACCTAGGATTAAAATTATGGGAAGAGCGTTTGAATATCGTAAAGCCAGAAAGCTCAAGAGATGGGGCAGCATGGCAAAGACTTTTACAAGAATTGGTAAAGATATCACCATAGCTGTGAAGGCTTCAGGGCCCGATCCTGTTGCCAATTCCCGCTTAAGGGTGTTAATCCAGAATGCCAAGGCTGCCAATATGCCTAAGGAAAATGTGGAACGGGCAATTAAAAAAGCCACTTCTAAGGACCAGGCTGATTATAAGGAAATGGTATATGAAGGATACGGTCCCTTTGGTATTGCCGTGTTGGTGGAAACATCAACCGATAACCCCACCCGTACTGTTGCCAATGTTCGCATGAACTTCAATAAGTATGGCGGTTCTTTGGGAACATCGGGAAGTGTGGCTTTTATGTTTGAGCATAAATGTATTTTCAAGGTGAAACCTAAAGAAGGGGTAGACCTGGAAGAACTGGAACTCGAAATGATTGATTGCGGTGTTTCCGAAATTTTTGCCGAAGAAGATGCAATGATCATTTATGGTGAATTTGAATCATTCGGTCCTATCCAGAAATATCTGGAGGATAACAAATTTGAAATTATAAGCGCCGAGTTTGAAAGAATTCCGAACGATACCAAGGAATTAAATGAAGAACAGGTTGCTGCTGTAGAAAAGCTGCTTGAAAAGCTGGAAGAAGACGAAGATGTGAATGTTGTTTTTCACAACATGAAATAGACAATAGCTGCAGAAAAAACAGGAGTTTAGACGTTAGTGAAAGTTTTGTTGAATTCCTTTAATGATAAAGAGGTGATGTTCGCAGGAACACCACCTCTTTTAGTTTTATGTTGCAATGAATTGTCGTATTTTTTAAAAGTCAAAAGCTCAGCGAAACCTTTTGATTTCACTGAGCAAATTTTCGATAGCCTAAACTCCTATAGCCTATAGCCTAATAAGGAAGAATCACTGTTTTATCTCCTCCAACAGCATTCCAACTGATTTTATAATGTGTAGCACATCCTTCAGTCACGGGAACTCCGTTAGCATCAGTGCCAAGTGTTACGGTAACGGTACGCAGACCTACATAGTGAATTTTCACACCACTTGAAGGTTTGTAGTCACATGCCTGCGACATTACTACCGGATTTTGAATTTGAGTATAAAATTCAGAATCCCTGCGGTTGGTGCCCCATTCAACAAGGTTGGTTTTGCCATTGGCTTCTCCAAATCCTGTAACTGTAATTACCAGACTACCTGAAGTTCCTTTGGTAAAGCTGCGTTGACGGGCAATATTCCAAGATCTTGATGTGCCATTTGTGAAAGTTATATTCATGTCGTTTGACTGAATTTTGCGAACAATAGTAGTTGGAGTTCCAACACTTCCGAGGTTTTTAACCAAACCACCAGATACGTTGGTGTGTGTTTTTGTTCCATTCAGTATAACATACTTACCTGAAGCTATGTGCTTTATTTTAACATCTGTGTATTTTGCAGTTAAAACAGCTCCCTGATCGGCCCACCGGGTTCCATTGGTAAGTGTTATTTCAACTTTACCAGTCCTGAAACGAGTACCATTGCAATTCTCGCCATTAAATGTAACAGTGAATTTCTTCTGGGCTTTCAGGGTGGAGTCGATGGTAGCATTGCATGGTAAGAGCGTTGCATCAAAACTTTTCAGGGAAGAGAGCGACATAACATTGTCAATCTCGTCGTCAACCATGTCCGATGAGGCTGCTACGTCTTCACCATCAGTAGATTGTTCTTTGTTCAGTGTGGTTGTGTCGGCTTCGCTTTCATCTTTTTTACAGGAATTCAAAAGTGTCATACCTGTTAATAGGGTAACTGCTGCTAAAATTAAATACGACTTTTTCATTTTTTCGAGTTATTAAAGTTTAAAAATTCAATTACGTTTTTTAAAGATTTTACCCTTTGATGCGAAAAGGTTATAAAGGTTTAAATCGGATATCTAAAATTTTGAAATATTCTTTCGATTATTTTATAACAGCCTGATTATTAATTAATATATTTTAAAAAAATATTTTGTGCAATTAGAAATTATTTTTATTATTGTAAGAACTTATATAAGTGCTTAATTAAATATGAGTGTCTTTAATGATGCAGGTTTGTTAATAATCGGAACGCGACTGAAGCGATTAAGCGATCGTTTTCTGAACGAAGTGGCGCGTATTTATAAAAGTCAGAACATCCGTTTTGAACCTGCCTGGTTTCCGATTTTCTTTCTGCTCGATAAAAAGGATTCGCTTTCACTTACAGAGATTGCCTCGGAACTGGAAGTAAGTCATTCGGCCATCAGCCAAATGATTACCCAGTTGCTGAACAAGAAAGTTGTTGAAATTCAGCCGGATGCTTCCGATGCCCGCATTAAAAAGATTGTGTTTTCGGCCAAAGGTAAAAAGTTAGTCGAACAGGTACATCCCATTTGGGCCGCATTGCAAAAGAGCTTGAATCAATTGATGCCTGGTGATATTACCGGCGAGCAATTTCTGAAAACCATTTCTCAAATTGAAGAAAAGCTTACAAACAATTCGTTGTACGAGACAACACTTACGCATATTGACAGTGTTTCACCTGAAATAGAACTGGTACAACCGGATGAAGCGGCCAAAAAGAAGCTCTTAAGCTGGATGAGGATTGAGAATACCGGTTACAGCTATACTTCGGGAAAATTACTTTTGGCACTTCAGGGCAACGTAATTTTGGGGTTCGCTGTTTATGATGTTCTGGAGCAAACGGTATTCTTAAAGTACTTATATATAACGCCTTTGCACAGGCGTAAGGGAATTGCCTTTCAAATTTTACAGTTTTTAAAAGACAGGGAGTCGCCTGTTTGTTTTAATATCGATAACGCGAATATCGATCTGATCAAATTACTTATAAAAGCAGGATTTACATTTAAAGTGAACTAGTATGCAGAAAGTTTTCAGATATGGTCTCGACAGGCTTAGCGCCGGGATAGCCATGGATATTTGTAATGGAGAAGTCAAAGCTTTGATTGATAGTGCTACCGCTGATAAAATAAATGCAAATCGATTGGCTGTTGAAAATATTGTGCACAAGCAGAAGATAGTTTATGGCATCAACACTGGTTTTGGGCCATTATGTACCACTATAATTTCCGAAGCAGATACAAAACAGTTACAGTATAACCTGCTTACCAGTCATAGCGTGGGAATGGGAGAGTTGCTGCCTCCCGAAGTTTCAAAAATGATGATGGTATTGAAAGTGCATGCTCTTGCAAAAGGGTTCTCGGGTGTGAACATCGAAACTCTGAACCGCATAATATGGCACATCGATAACGATGTTATTCCCTGTGTTCCCTCTCAGGGTTCTGTAGGCGCTTCAGGGGATCTGGCTCCGCTTGCGCATTTGTTTCTTCCCCTGATAGGGTTGGGTGAAGTGACTGTTAACGGTAAAAATAGTCCTTGTCAGGAAGTTCTGAAAAACTATGGGCTTTCTCCTTTAGAGCTTGGTCCCAAGGAAGGTCTTGCCCTGATTAATGGTACCCAGTTTATTGTGGCCAATGCAGTTCATTTCCTGGTACGCTTTCAAAACTGCCTCGACAATGCCGACCTGATTGCAGCCATCCACCTCGAAGCCATTCTGGGATCGGTCAAAGCTTTTGATGAAGAATTGCATGAACTTCGGCCATACAAAGGATCGGTTTATGTGGCAAAGAGAATCAGGACTTTACTCGAGAATTCTGAAATTAATCAATCGCATAAAGATTGTACACGTGTACAGGATCCCTATTCGTTGCGCTGTATTCCTCAGGTACATGGCGCTGCCCGTAATGCTTACCTTCACCTGAAAGATATGCTCGAAACTGAGATGAATTCGGTTACCGATAATCCGATTGTCTTTAGTGAAGACAAAGCCATCAGTGGCGGCAATTTCCATGGAGAACCGGTTGCCCTGCCAATCGATTATGCAGCTCTGGCAGCTTCGGAGCTTGGAAATATTTCCGACAGGAGGATTTACCTTTCACTTGATGATAAAATTCCCGGACTTCCCAAACTTCTGATGAAAGAGACGGGTCTAAACTCAGGTTTTATGATTACCCAATATACCACGGCCGCGTTAGTGAGCGAAAACAAAAGTCTTTGCTACCCGGCAAGTGCCGATAGTATTCCAACTTCTCTCGGTCAGGAAGATCATGTGAGTATGGGTTCTATAAGTGCCCGAAAGGCTTTGAGAATTGTCGACAACCTCGAGAAAATTTTGGGTATTGAACTGTTCTGCGCGGCACAGGCGTTTGATTACCGAAAGCCTTTGAAATCGGGTGTGATTGTAGATCGTTGTCACGAACTTGTACGCAGTAAAATCACTTTTGTGGATCACGACCGCATTCTATCCGTGGATATGAATGCTGCCACTGAAATTGTTCGCCGCAAAGAACTTGTTCAGTTAGCTAATCAACTTGCTTTATCCGAGAACATCGATATAAAAAATGAAACGCATGAACTATTCGGAATTTATTAAAACTTACGCTTCGCATCCGAAGTATTTTGCTCCACGCGGAGGTGAGCTTAATGCCCTTTCCTGGCAAACAGAGGCTCCTTTACGAATGTTCCTGAACAACCTGGATCAGGAAGTTGCTGAAAATCCCGGTGAACTTGTGGTTTACGGAGGAACTGGTCAGGCTGCCCGCAACAGGGAAGCACTTGAGAAAATAATTGAGGCTTTACTCCAACTGAAAGACGACCAGAGTTTATTAATTCAATCGGGTAAACCTGTCGGGGTGGTTCGTTCTCATCCCGAAGCTCCGCGGGTGCTCATTGCCAACAGCAACCTGGTTCCTGCCTGGGCCAACTGGGAGCATTTTGAACAGCTAAAGGCCCGGGGACTGATGATGTATGGTCAGATGACTGCCGGAAGCTGGATTTACATCGGCACACAGGGTATTCTGCAAGGCACTTACGAAACTTTTGCTGCCTGCGGAGATAAATACTTTGGCGGGTCGCTCCGGAACAAACTATTGGTATCCGGTGGCCTTGGAGGTATGGGCGGTGCTCAGCCGCTGGCTGCTACCATGGCCGGTGCGGCTTTTTTAGGTGTGGATGTCGATGCAACCCGCATTCAGAAGCGTCTGGATACAGGTTACATTGATATTATGACTTCCAATTACGAAGAGGCTTTGAAGATCGTGCTTACGGCTAAGCAGAGAGGCGAAGCGGTTTCGGTGGGATTGGTTGGTAACATTGGCGATGTGCTTTACCGCTTGTTGCAGGATAATATTATTCCGGATGTTTTAACTGATCAAACATCGGCGCACGATCCTGTGAATGGTTATGTTCCTGCCGGAATGCCGCTTGAAGAAGCAAAAAACCTGCGGGTTGCTAATCCTGCACATTATAAAGAACTTTCACTTAAAAGTATGGCCCGCCATGTGGGTTATATGCTCGAAATGCAGAAACGCGGAGCCGTTACTTTCGATTATGGAAACAATTTGAGGGAATTTGCCCGTCAGGGTGGCGAAAAGAATGCTTTCGACTTCAAAGGCTTTGTACCTGAGTTTATCCGTCCGCTGTTTTGCGAAGGGAAAGGGCCTTTTCGCTGGGTAGCACTTTCGGGCGACCCGGAAGATATTTATACAACTGATCAGGCCCTGATTGATGCTTTCCCCGAAAACCGGCACATGATTCACTGGTTGCGGGAAGCTCAAAAGAAAGTTCATTTCCAGGGATTGCCAGCTCGTATCTGTTGGCTGGGAATGGGAGAGCGCGAAAAAGCCGGCGTGATTTTTAATGACCTGGTAAGATCGGGAAAAGTAAAAGCTCCGATCGTGATTGGCCGCGACCATCTCGATTGCGGTTCGGTTGCTTCACCCAACCGGGAGACTGAAGGTATGAAAGATGGCAGCGATGCGGTGTCCGACTGGCCATTACTCAATCTCATGTCGAACGCCAGTGGTGGTGCTACATGGATCTCATTTCATCATGGCGGCGGAGTTGGTATAGGTTACTCTCAGCATGCCGGCATGGTAGTGGTAGCAGATGGAACCGAACGGGCTGAACGTTGTATCCGCAGGGTGTTGTACAACGATCCTGCCATGGGTATTTTCCGCCATGCTGATGCAGGGTATGAAGAGGCGGAAAGAATAAGCCAATCGTTGATTATCTCACCCCCATCTCCTCTCCCAAATGGAGAGGGGTGACGCTCTCAACAAGAGGTTGCATCATATTTTAAAGTAATAGAAATCAATAGTTATGGTAAAGACAATCATGAACGAGGTGCAGTTCCCTCTCTTTGAGGAGAGGGTTAGGGTGAGGTGAAAAATGTAAATAATAGTTTTATGATAAAACCTTTAAAAAGACCGGATTTCGAGCTTCATATAGGAGCTGGAAAAATGACGTTTAATCATGCTATGGAATTAAGAAAGAATTTGACACCAGCAGAAGATAAATTATGGGACGCCCTAAGGAACCGGAGACTTTGTGGGTTTAAATTCAGAAGGCAGCATCCTCTTAAACAGTTTATTGCTGATTTTTATTGCCATGAAAAGAAACTGGTAATTGAGCTTGATGGTGAAATTCATCAAAAACAAGAGATTTCAGAATATGATGAAGGTCGTACATTTGAGCTGGAAAAATTTGGCTTAACTGTTCTTCGTTTCAAAAATGAAGAGGTTTTAAGAAGTTTTGACAAGGTTTTGGATATGATCAAGACAGCTTTGGGATTATGACCTCACCCCCATCCCCTCTCCTAAAAGGAGAGGGGTGCCGCGCTCAACAAGAGGTTGCAGCATATTTTAAAGTAATAGAAATCAATAGTTATGGTAAAGACAATCATGAACGAGGTGCAGTTCCCTCTCCTTGAGGAGAGGGTTAGGGTGAGGTGCAGAAAAGAAGCCGGGCTTTAAAGTTTTTGATTGTCAGAATTAAGAATATGAAAATCATTCTTCTGAGTAGAAAAGTATACTTTAATGGAATAAAATATGGGTGTAAATTTCAATAATCATTCATCCGATTCACACGGGGAAGCGAATACAGGTCTTCTCATCGGTCCCTTCCGGCAGCTCCTCACAATGAACAATCTTCCTGAAAAAGGCAAGATTGCCGACGAACAGCTTGAAATAATCCAGGATGCGGGAATAATTACCGTAAATGGATTAATCTCCAGAATCGGCTTATATTCACACCTGGAGGATGAGGCACAGCAGAATGGCTTTGGTTTCGATTTTCTGAATGGCGATTACGTTGCTATGCCGGGTATGATTGATGTGCATACGCATATTTGTTATGGAGGTAGTCGGGCTGGTGATTATGCCATGCGGCTGTCGGGCAAAACCTACCTGGAGATTGCCTCTATGGGCGGGGGAATATGGAGTACTGTTCAGAAAACAAGACAGGCTTCGAACGAAACATTGCTGCATGCTTTGTTGAAAAGGCTTGAAATATTGCTTTCGGAAGGGATTACAACTGTTGAAGTGAAGAGCGGATATGGTTTGAACATAAATGATGAACTCCGTATGCTGGAAGTGATTCAAAACTCGGATTCATTGCTGCCCATCGATGTTGTTCCTACCTGTCTCGCCGCTCACATGAAACCAAAAGATTTCAACGGAACGAACCTGCAATACCTCGAATTAATTGTGGATAAATTGCTTCCGGCAGTCAAAAGCAGGAATCTTTCAAACCGC
The DNA here is from genome assembly GCA_021779665.1 of Bacteroidota bacterium. GTDB lineage: Bacteria > Bacteroidota > Bacteroidia > Bacteroidales > JAAUTT01 > JAAUTT01. The sequence goes on from JAJYAG010000063.1 coordinate 15,005, forward strand.
GTGGATATTTTTATTGAAAAAAGTGCTTTTACAACTGATGAAGGTTTATTTTACCTGAGAAAAGCCAAAGAGATAGGCTTTGATGTTACTGTTCATGCCGACCAGTTTACTGCAGGCGGATCTGAAGTTGCCTGCCTGGAAGGGGCTCTTTCGGCCGATCATTTGGAAGCGTCGGGAGAAAAGGAAATCAGCATAGTGGCTCAAAGTAATACAGTCGCGGTTTGCTTGCCTGGTGCATCCCTGGGATTGGGAATGCAATTTGCTCCTGCCAGGAAGTTACTCGATGCAGGAGCCTCCGTAGCTATAGCCTCTGATTGGAATCCGGGTTCAGCACCCATGGGCGATTTGCTGATGCAGGCAGCTGTGCTGGGCGCCTACGAACACTTGAGCCTTGCCGAGACTTTGGCAGCTATTACCACAAGGGCTGCCAAAGCCTTGAACCTGACTGATCGTGGAAGTATTAGTAAAGGTAAACTTGCCGACATCATTGCTTTCCCAACGCACGATTACCGGGAAATTCTTTACAGGCAGGGAAAATTGAAACCCGCAGCTGTCTGGAAAAGGGGAAAGAGAATGCCTCTCCCTGGCCCTCTCCAAGGGAGTGTATAGAATAAAATGATATATTTTGAAGGATTGAACTAAAACAAATAATAACCGTCTTCTTAAGTCCCCCTTTGGGGGATTTAGGGGCCAAACTCAAAAATATGAACCGAATCATCGAATGTGTGCCTAATTTCAGCGAAGGCCGTAATATGGATATCATCAACCAGATTGTAGCTGCAATTACATCTGTTGAAAAGGTAAAACTTTTAAATATTGATCCGGGTAAAGCTACTAACCGCACTGTGGTTACTTTTGCCGGCGATCCCGACGATGTAATCGAAGCTGCTTTCCGAGGAGCAAAAAAGGCTTCAGAAGTAATTGATATGAGCAGGCATGCAGGTGAGCATCCACGTTTTGGAGCTACCGATGTTTTGCCCTTGATTCCAATTTCGGGAATTACCATGGCCGAAACCGTGGAGTATGCCCGGAAACTTGCCAAAAGAATAGGAGAGGAGCTTGAAATTCCGGTTTATTGCTATGCCAACGCAGCTTTCAGCGAGCTCCGGAGGGAACTGGCTTACTGCCGCTCGGGCGAATACGAAGGACTTGCATCAAAGCTTGAAAAGCCGGAGTGGAAACCCGATTATGGACCAGCCAGGATAAATGTCCGTTCGGGAGCCATGGCGGTAGGAGCACGCGATTTTTTGATTGCTTACAATGTTAACCTCAATACAACATCTACACGCCGTGCCAACGCCATAGCTTTTGATGTGCGCGAAAAAGGCCGTCCCAAACGCGAAGGCGACAGCATAACCGGTAAAATTGTAACCGACGAAAACGGCAATCAGGTTTATATTCCCGGTACTTTAAAGAGTGTGCGGGCAATAGGGTGGTTTATCGAAGAATTTGGAATTGCCCAGATTTCGATGAACCTGACCAACATTAATATTACTTCACTGCATGTTGCATTTGACGAAGTATGTCGCAAGGCTGAGGCCAGGGGCATACGGGTTACAGGTTCTGAAATTGTGGGACTGGTCCCTTTAAATTCGATGCTGGAAGCTGGTCGCTATTTTCTTAGAAAACAAAACCGTTCTGTGGGTGTTTCGGACGAAGAGTTGATCAAGATTGCGATAAAGTCACTCGGACTGGATGATCTATATAAATTCAAACCTGAAGAAAAGATTATAGAATACGTTTTGGAAGGAACCTCCGGCAAAAAACTGATTTCGATGGATCTCAAGACTTTTACCAACGAAACGTCATCCGAGTCGCCTGCTCCCGGGGGAGGTTCTGTAGCTGCTTATATGGCTTCATTGGGTGTTGCCCTTGGGAATATGGTGGCCAACCTTTCTTCTCATAAGGCCGGCTGGGATAACCGTTGGGAAGAATTTTCAAATTGGGCCGACAAAGGCATGCAGCTTCAGAAAAAGCTTCTGAGGCTTGTAGATGAAGACACTGAAGCTTTCAACCGCATTATGGATGCTTTTGCATTAGGAAAATCGAACGACATGGAAAAGCAGATCCGTACTGCAGCAATTGAAGTAGCTACTAAACGTGCCATGGAAGTACCTTTCCAGGTGATGCAAACGGGACTTGAAGCCATGGAAGTTGTGAAAGCCATGGCCGAAACCGGGAATCCGAATTCTGTTTCCGACGCCGGAGTAGGAGCACTGGCGCTCCGTTCGGGTGTACTTGGCGCCTGGCTCAACGTGAAAATTAATGCCAGTGGCCTTAAAGACGAAAATTTCAAAAGAGAAGTCCTGGAGAAAGGTTCAAAAATAGCAGAGCAGGTAAAGGAATTGGAAAGTGAGATTATTAAAATTGTTGAAGGGAAGATTAAGGTGTAACTTTCCATTTAGAAAATGAAAGCACAAAGACATAGAGATTATTTCTTGTGTTTTTGTGCTTTCGTGTTCATAAACAGCTAAATAGTAGAAATTTATAATTTAGCTTTATTGGATCTTGCTTCTCCATTCCATCAAATTCATTCTATAGTCAGCGGATAATTTTCCGGCACCATAAATTAACAGAAAAATCAGAAGCATCGTCATTGCAAAATCAGTGCGGGATTCATGGGCCATATTCCAGAACCCTTTTTCGGTGAGAATAGGAATTTTGGTTGTAATAATGGCAGTTGTCATTATTAATAACAGCGGAATAGCGGCTATGCGTGTAAGCAACCCCATTAAAACCAGAATACCGCACGAAATTTCAAAAAATGCTACAAAAACTGCCCATAGTTCCGGGTCCGGAAAGCCGATCCTTGCAAATCGCCCTGCACCCGCAGTTTCCGAGAAAAGAAACTTTTGTATTCCTTCCGAAAGAAAAACTAAACCTACGATAAGTCTGGGTATAACGGATCTGTTATCGTTGGTAGTCCTGATAATTTTGAAAATGAATTTATTCATCAAAGTTTAGTTGTATCAGTATAGTAAACAAATTACAACCAAATTGTTCTTTTTTAAACCAACCATGGTTCCGATGCTGAAGTGCATAAGGTCACGTTCCTAAAAAGCGGTTTGCATGACACTCACGGAATGACTATGCATTGTTTCACATCTGTTAAACTTGAAGAGGACTTCCTAAATTCACAGCTCTTTTCCGCAGTGAGGGCATTTTGGATGATCCTGATGTTTTTTATTTACTTTTTCCATAAATCCGGCACTTATTAGTCCTGTAGGAAGTGCTACAAGTCCGATACCCAGAAGCGCAATAAAACCGCTAACCACTTTTCCAATGCTTGTAACAGGGTATACATCGCCATATCCGACAGTAGTAAGCGTTGCTACAGCCCACCAGAGACATGCCAGTATATTTGGAAATTTATCGGGTTGCACGTCCCCTTCAATATAAAACATCAGAATTGAAGCAATTATCAGAATTAATGTAGTAAGTGTCACAGTTATCGTTAGTTCTTCTTTTTTCTCTTTCATCACTTCCCAGATAATATTAAGAGAACTATTATACCGGTTTAGCTTTAAAACTCTGAAAAACCTCATTAACCTTAAAATTCTAAGAAAGCGCAGGTCCATTTTTATGATGAAAGGAAGATAAAAAGGTAAAATAGCCGCAAGATCTATAATTCCGTAGGCTGAAAACATAAATTTTAAAACGGATTTAGTGCGCGAAGGAGATGGATGTGTCAGATCGGAAATATAAATCCGAAGAAAATATTCAATTGAAAAAACTGCAATCGAGAAGAGTTCAAATGCTTTAAAAAATTGATGATAAGGCTTTTCTATATCAGGAAGAGTTTCCAGCACAATGGAGAAAACATTCAATAGGATAAGCCCCATAATGAAATAATCGAAAACATGATTGACTTTCGACCTTTGGGCTCCTTTGTCAATCAAATTATAGATCTTAGTTTTAAGTTTCATTTCTTTAACCGACAATTGGATTTATATTAGCTACTTCACATCTTTGTCTTCACGGTTACCCGCCTCTATAGCTTTAATAGGCCAGTAAAACATATTGAGCAGCACGCCCATCAGCAAAGTCATGGCATAAGCACGCGGATGTGAAAACGGATTGATAATATCGCTAGTTATATTGTAAATTAGTTTGAAAGGTTCCTGAATTACATCCCAACTATTCCATCGGAGGTAACGTCCTATGTAAATACCAAAGCCACCCATAAATAGAAGTAAAACAGAAATATAATGTACCCACGTACGGGAAATAAATCGTTTCAGAAACATTTCTATATTAAAAAGGCTTGCAAAGCCAAACATCAATCCAGTCCAGGCGTACGCCAGAATCATGATCAGGTCGTACCACACAGGTACAGAATTGTCATCGTAAAGGTGAAAAAGATCCGTGAGGATGTAAGGAGCGTTTGGAAAAAACAAAAGCCAGGTTATAAGAATTATGCTCACATACCACTTTTTGTAATGAAGATTTGTTTTCATCATGAAGATCATGCTCAGTGCCCATGGGATAAAAGCCAGAAACAGGTTCCAGTTGAGAAACAAAAACATCTCGGTTTTTGTGAAGAAAACCCTGAAAACGGACATTGAGAAACAGATAAGACTCATCACCAGTAACAAGATAGTGAGATGGTAACGTTGGTATTTTTTTAAAAGTTCAAACATAAATTAAGTATTTTTGGAAGGAAAATGATTAACCCCGAAACTAACGCTCCCGCCGCAATAAATAGTACAGCCAGAGCCGAGAGGTCCTTAATTTTTTTGATAAGTTCGTGATATTGAGGCGAAACAAAGTTGCATATATATTCAATAGCCGAATTAAAAGCTTCGGCAGCAAAAACCAGGCTAATTGCGAGCACGATAACGATCCATTCCCAGCTCGAGATTTTAAGGAGTACACCAGCAATAATAGCTGTGATAGCGGCTGCAAGGTGAATACGGGCATTGTGTTCCTCGCCGATAAGTACTTTCCATCCCTGGAAGGCATAAGTAAAGCTTTTAAGACGGGCTTTTATGGAAAAGGGCTTTTTAGTCATATTTTAGTCGTAAGTATCAGGTCGTAAGTCGTAAGACTCACGGAATGAACAAAAACATTCCAAAAATAGGAATTATAAAATAAAAGGAGAGGAGGAAACCTAAATATTCTTACCGTGCTTGTTCTTAAATCCCTTGCCAGGCTTTTTAAACAACGATGCAGCGAGCTGATTCAACCCTTTTTTGTAAAGATACGATTCCAGTTCCGACCGGTATTCAGGTTTATACCAGAAGAAAAATTTATGCTGCAACTGCCGGTCTTCCTTTTTAAAGGGCACGAAAACCTGTTCGAGGGTGTACGGATCGATGCCGGTGTGGTAAATTACCGATGAAAGTGTCATAGGCGTTGGTGTAAACTCCTGTACCTGCTCCAGGTGGTAGTGCATCTGACTTGTTTTTGCAGCAAGGTTCGCCATATCTATGTTCCGGGTGCCGGGATGAGCTGAAATCAGATACGGAATAAGCTGCTGCTTCACGTTATGCTTCTGATTGTATTGCTCGAATTGCATTTTAAGCTGTTCAAACAATTTGAAGGAAGGTTTGCGCATCATTCTCAGCACGTGGTCTTCGGTGTGTTCCGGGGCAACCTTCAACCTTCCGGAAACATGTTTCTGGAGTACCTCGTTCAGGTATTTTTTATGCGAAGGATGCGGATATGGGTTCTGAATAAACAAATCGTAGCGGATGCCACTGCCAATGGTTACTTTTTTAATTCCTTCGAGAGATGATACTTTTTTGTAAAGGTCCATCAAAGGAGTATGATCGGTATTAAGGTTTTTGCACACCTTGGGGTGAATGCACGAATATCGGCTGCATTTGGCACAGATTTCAGGGTTGAGGCCTTTCATCCGGTACATATTGGCCGAGGGGCCGCCCAGATCGCTGAGATGTCCTTTAAAGTCGGGTTGGGAGGCAATTTCCTGTACCTCTTTTAAAATGGACTGTTCGGAGCGACTTTGTACAAACTTTCCCTGATGAGCAGAGATGGTACAGAAGCTGCATCCGCCAAAGCAACCACGGTGTATATTAACCGAGTATCGAATCATTTCAAATGCGGGTATGGCTCCTTTCTTTTCGTACCGGGGATGCGGTATACGATAGTATTTTAAAGCATAGGGCTCGTCAATTTCTTCCTGGGTATAGTTGCTGTAGGGAGGATTAATAACTACAGCTTTACTGCCATGATGCTGAATAAGCCGAGCACTGAAAAGTTTATTGGATTCTTCCTCGATAGTCTTGAACGAAAGGGCAAAATCCTTCTTATTTTTCAAACAATCCTCGTAGCTGGCTATGGTTTTTGTGATGACCTCCGAAGCTGGAATGGTTTCGGGAACGCACAGGTAAGCCGTTTGCGGAATATTTTTAAGTTGCGAAACAGGAGTCCCAGCCTGAATAGCTTTTACTATATCTTTTAAAGGTTTTTCGCCCATTCCGTAAACAAGCAGGTCGGCATTGGTTTCGGCCAGTATGGAAGGTTTAATTTTATCAAGCCAGTAATCGTAATGAGTGAGCCGGCGCAGTGAAGCCTCTATTCCGCCAATAATTACAGGAACATCCGGATAGAGTTGCTTCAGTATGTTTGTATAAACGGTTGTGGCATAATCGGGCCGGTTTCCTGCTTTCCCTCCGGGAGAGTAAGCGTCGTCGCTGCGTTTGCGTTTGTTACCGGTGTAATTGTTAATCATGGAGTCCATGCTGCCCGAGGAAACTCCGAAAAACAGTCGTGGCCTGCCGAGCTTTTTAAAATCACGCAAATCGTCCTGCCAGTTTGGCTGAGGTATCACAGCAACTTTTAACCCCATTTTCTCCAGCAACCGGGCAAGCACAGCAATACCAAACGATGGATGATCGATATATGCATCGCCGCTAATTAATATCACGTCGGCATATGTCCATCCCAAAGCCTGCATTTCTTTAACTGATGTGGGAAGCCAGGACATGATCGGGTTACGTGTTACGGGTTACAGGTGTGTTTGTCTTACGACTTACTACTTACGATTTACTACTAGTGAAGCTTTACCCCAATTAAATGTATAAACTCTTCCCTTGTCTTTGTTTCGCGCATAAACGAACCTGTGAATGCCGATGTTGTCGTAACAGAGTTTTGTTTCTGGATACCGCGCATCATCATGCAAAGGTGATGAGCTTCAATAACCACGGCCACACCCATGGGATTCAGAGATTCCTGGATACAATCGCGGATCTGCATGGTAAGGCGTTCCTGCACCTGGAGACGGCGGGCAAAAGCATCCACTACACGGGCTATTTTGCTCAAACCTGTAATTTTACCATCGGGAATATAGGCAACATGCGCTTTTCCATAAAACGGTATCATATGATGCTCGCACATGGAATAAACTTCAATATCCTTAACCAGCACCATTTGCTTATAATCTTCATGAAAAGTGGCTGAACCTATAATTTCTTTAGGATCAAGGTTGTAGCCATGTGTGAGGAACTGCATGGCTTTTGCAACCCGGAGGGGGGTGTCTTTTAAACCTTCCCGTTCAGGATCGGTATCGATAACATCTAAAATGCTGCGATATAATCCCGACAGCTTTTCGGTGTTTTCGCGGTGATATTTTTCGTATTTGGTATAGCCGTCCTCATCTATGATGCCGGCAAGCTTATAAATATGATCGTTACTCATTATCCAAAATATTCGATAATATTATTTTCGGTTTCTTCTATTTTTATGCTGTGAAGCTCAATTCCAAGGTTTTTAATATGAGGCTCAAGTTGCTGCCAGATGGCGATGGCAAGATTCTCCGAAGAGGCTATCAATCCCCTCATGAACGCCACTTCGATGTTTATATTTTTATGATCGAGCTTTTCTACAATATTTTCGTTTATAATTTTACTTAGGGTTTTTAGGTTTACCACATAACCGGTCTCCGGATTAAGTTCTCCCTTAACTGTTACAAACAAAGTGTAATTATGACCGTGCCAGTTTGGATTGGAGCACTTTCCAAAGATTTCTTTGTTTTTCTCATCGTCCCATTCGGGCCGAAACATACGGTGCGCGGCGTTAAAGCGTTCGCGGCGTGTGAGGTATATCATATTTGAATTCTTAAAATCACGCAAAGTTAACTATTTTAATTTTGTGGCTCAGGGTTTAAATCTGATATTAATCACTCCAAACCTTTATTAATACTTTCAGTATAAGGTGAAAAAAAGCATGAGAACAAAAATAGTCTGCTTATTACTTGTCAGCATCGTTTTCAAAAATCTAAAGGCCGATGAGGCTCCTCTGGCGTTTATACCTGGCGGTAATGTGAAACCCATAAACAATACCGATGTTCAATTGGATCACGAAACTATTGATATCTATCTCCTACCTTATAAATATTCAGTGGAAGTGAATTATTATTTTAAAAATACCGGAAAAGCTCAAAAAATTATGATGGGGTTCCCGAGCAATAAGGAAACCAAAGTAATGGATTATAAAGTGTATGAGAACAACGTTTCGTTACCGACGACTAATCGTCCGGGCAATTGGGAGTTTAACCTGAAGAATGTTGGAGCGCAGTTTTACGAAAACCCGATTAATTCTTTCGAATGTTTTGAAGTTGAATTTAAGGAAGGTGAGACAAAGCATCTTAAAGATGTTTTTAGCCAAAGCTATACAGATGATTATGATGGCTTTACTTGTTCCTTTTTTTATATTTTGAAGACAGGTAGTTTATGGAAGGATAGGATAAACTCGGTTAAAATAAGATTGCATACCGAAGAAGCACCTGATGGTTTCAATCTGAAATCAGGCGAACTCAACGAAAAAAAGATATCACTTGTAGATTTCTCATGCGAGTATACAAATATTGAGCCTTCGGAAGATCTGATTTTTACCGTTAGAACTTATGATGACTTTAATGTTACCGGTGCATCTTCGGAGTTATTGCCCAAAAGTTTATTTGCCCCGGCTAACATAAAAGATAACGATTTAACAACTGCATGGATTGAGGGTGTTAAAGGCGATGGAATAGGCGAAACCATCAGGTTCTTTACAAACAAAAGTCATAATTTAGGTGTAACGCTTCTGATTGATTCCATCGGGATAGTGAATGGCTATACAAAAAGTCCGACAACTTTCAGGAACAATAGCCGGGTTAAGAAGCTTTTCGTGCGATTTGAAGTTGATAATGACTATGACCCTGAATACAAAAAGCCTCTTGTTAAACCCATAATGCTGCTTGACACTCCCGAAATGCAGATTATACGTTTTAAAACACCTGTAAAAGCCACCGATATTGAATTCAAAATTGCCGAAATTTATAAAGGCGAAAAATATGAGGACACAGCTATTTCGGAAGTGAAATTTTATATTTCTTCGAATAATTAAAACTAAAAATAAACTTACATTTTACTTAGTTAAGTTAAATTCTTCGTTCTCCTTTCGTTCTCCTTTCGTTGTTCCTTCGTTCAGATTTCTTTCGAAGTTGGAGCGACAAATGGAAGAAAGATGCTTTATGGGATAATTGCCAATTCCTTCAGTATCTTCTTTGTTAACTCAATACGGTAATTATTCTGTAAGTCGCTAAAATTGTTCACAATTACATTCATTGCAAATACTTTCGGACCCGAAGCGGTTTCTACAAAGCCAACATACCAGCCAATTACTTTATGATCCCAGCAGTCGCCACTGCCTGTTTTTCCAAATAGTTTATAATCAGTACCAGTTTCGTAGAGCATTATACTTTTAACAGCATCATTGGTATTATTGGAAATGCCGCTTAATTGATGCAAATAAAATCTTTTCAGAAAATCAATCTGTTCATTTATTGAAATCTGAAGAGAACTGCATAGCCAGTAAGAATCTAATCCGCCCGAAATATCTTTATTGCCATAGTTCAGCCTGGTTATCATCTCTTTCATTCTGACTTCGCCAACTCTTCTGGCCAATTCCTGATAATACCAAACCGAGGAATACTTAAATGCTCTTTTCAGCGACAGGTCCTGATACCAATATTTGAAAGGCTCTCTTGCAAGTAGGTCCGAATCCATGGGATGAAGTTTGCTGTCGTATTTTATGATAAATCCGGTATCGGGAATAACTCCGGTTTCGAGCCCGATGATCGAATTAGCAATTTTGAAGGTTGAGCATGGTGAGAATCTTTTTTTGCAATGTTCCGGATTATATTGCTGATATTTATTCGTTTTTAGATCGTATATACTAAATCCACCTTCAAAATTTCCAAATAAGGGTTTTAGATCGATAACTTCTGCTTTTTGACCAAAAGAATTAAAACTGAGTAAAATCAAACTAAATAGAAGAACCTTTTTCATGGGGTGATTTTTGGGTGACTACAAGCTGGAAAGTAAGGACGAACTTTTTACAGGTTTTCTGTCGGGATTATGACTATCGGGTAACAAGCCCATCTGTGGTTTCTTATTTTTCTTGTACTTCCCTTCAAAGGAACAAAAGGCCCCATGCCATTCGCAGCTTTTTTCAGTTATGATAACCATTTCCGGGCTTAATTCCATGTTTAATTCATCGCATGAAGAATCTGAATACCGGCCTTTGGATAAGTCTGTCAACTCAATCAATCCTTTTAAATAGCCAACGCAACCGTCTTCTTTACCTGTCGAAATTTCAAAACAAAACAGGTTATCTTTAATATTTTTCATTCGGATTGAACTTTTAAAACTTACAGTGTTATTGATATTCTTGTAGTTGCCTTCCAATTGCTTAATCTCATCAGTGATTTGGACAGGATTGTCCGAATCGACTCGGGCTCTAAAATTCAAAGTTTTATCTTTTCTTTTGTCGATCCATTGTCCAACAAACGTTTTTGCATTTAATTCTCCGGTAAATCCCATTTTAAATTCAGTTTCATAATCGGGCGATTCATTTAATGTTATCCTGTTTCCATCCATTTGTCCCGATAAAAGAATTTTGGTTTTGTACTTTTCGTAGTAATAAAATCCCAGTATTTTACCATTTTCCAGGGTTAGGGTCATTTTAACGGGATAATTTTCCGATATAGTTCCGGTAAGTTCTATCAATCTTCTTCCTGATTGAGCCTGAAGATTCACTAATAACGAAATTGCAAGTAGCGTGAACAGTGTTTTCATATTGCCTTAACGGTTAGGTTTCTGGAGTTTCCTATCTTAAATCAGGTTTTGCTATAAACATCACAAAAAAGTAATTTCCTGCTTTGTAATGGCAGGAGTAAACATAATCGTTTTGAAGGAAAAAAACAATTGTCTCAGTTGAGGTGTTTTTTAAAAATTTAATCGTAGTAAATCTTAAATTTAGTGACTATCAATCATCTACATCGGTAGCGTGAAAAAGTTTAATTTTTTCTGCAAAAAAATCATTTTCTGATGCAACCTTTTCATGGTTTTTGCATCTATATAGTTAAAGCAATCCAACATAATATGAAAGAACGGTTGTTGAATTTTGTAACCATTGTGATTTTGTGGCTTATTATAGTTTTCTTAAGTGCGGCTTAATCTGAATTACAAGGTTTGTAAGCTTTCCGGAAATTAGTTTAGAGAAGTTAAATTTTCTACCTGTTATTTTTTGCGCCATTTTAAAATAAGAATGGCACCGAAGGAAATCAAACTCAGCAATAAAGCTATTTTCCCCGGGTAGTCTCCATGCCGTGTGTAAAATGTTAGTTTACTGTTTTTGTTCACATTTGCCACTAAAGCGCCTTTTTCCGCCCAGTCAAGGTAATTTACAAGATCTCCTCTCTGATTTATTATTGCAGATATCCCTGTATTTGCACTCCGTGCAACACTTCGCCTCGTCTCAATAGCTCTTAACCGTGATAAATTTAAATGTTGCCATGTGCCCGTCGAATTTTTCCACCAGCCATCATTTGTAATAACAAACAAGATGTTTGCACCGGCTTTGACATAATCCGTTACATATTTGCCGTATACCGATTCAAAACATATGATGGGTGCTACAGAAGTTGAATCAGCAGCCCGGAATGCTTCCCTGAAATTCTGGGTTCCCAGGCTGCCATATGTACCTCCTAGCTTAATTGGAAACTTCTCCAGAAATTTTAAATATCGCAAAAGGGGCATCTTTTCAACTCCGGTAACAAGTTTCGATTTGTGGTAAATTTGAACATTATCTGATGAGTCAACCTGAATGGCCGAGTTGAACCGATCTTCCCAAAGGTGTGTAGTATCGTTTTTGCGGGCGGTGTACGAGGGCTTTTCTTTGGGCAGATATTCTTTTTGGGTTTCGGCACCTATAACAAATTTGATTCCGGGATTTTTTTTCAGAAATTGCTTAATACTTATAACAGAATTACTTTCAAGTATTTTACTTTCTTGATTCTTCCCGAGAATGGCTGTTTCGGGTCCGATAAAATAATCGATATCTCCATTGTTTGCTTTTTCAGCTTCATTTAAAATAACCCTTAGCTGATCGCCGGGAGTCAGATTGCCGAACTTTTCCTCGTAAGGATCTATATTGGGTTGAATTACTGCTACTTTTACCGGATTCGGAATCTCCCGATAGTTGTAATACATTTGAAGGGAAAGAAGCGACGGAAGTAAAAGCAAAACAATAATGCCGGTTAACCTGAGTCCTATTGACTTTAAAGATTTGCTGCTTATAAAAACCCTGAAAGCTTCTGCAACTCCAATATTTATAAATAATATCCAAAGCGATCCTCCTAAAGTTCCGGTATATTCGTACCATTGAACGAGCTCTGTCATATTTCCGAATATGTTTCCCAGATTAAACCAGGGCCATGAGATCTCGGTTCTCATATAAATATATTCGTACGAGAGCCAATAGGCTATAAGAATTAACCAGCCTGCTTTTATTTTCAGTTTGCTTTTCGAAATGTGAAAAAGCCAGAAAACAATAGCCATCCAAAATGAGTTGAAGCTCAATAAAGCTATCGCTCCCGGAATTGATGCATATCCTACCCACCATGCAGCAGTAACGTTCCAAATAATAAAACTGAGCCATGACAACCAGAACAGGCTCCCGCTTTTTGAAGTTTCTGCAGAGGCCAGGTCGTTTTCAAGTATCAACAGCGGCACCAAAGCAATAAAAATAACCGCCGGAAATATATTCCATGCAATACCTGACAGTATTCCGCTTGAAAGGGCTAAAAATATTCTTTGATGCTTACTGTACATAAATAAATTTTGCCGAATAGTACAAATATTCCTTCACATTTGAAAGTTTCCTTGTACCTGATCTGGTTTGTTTTTCAAAGCCTACGTTAATTCAATGTTAACCCAATATCAATATAGTCTTTCAATGCTCTTAAAAACTTAAGATTGGAGTAACGATGAGTTAAAGCGCCGGTATTTCCTTTGTACTGTGATTAAATGAAAAACTGATATATGAAACTTGTCTCATCCAAAAGAATCCTCTTATTAACATCTGTTTATTTTATTGCTGGAATACAATTTTTAAAAGCCCAGGAAAATCCAGGCACCGACACTATAACTCAAACTCTCGAAAAAGTACAGTCCGAGCTTCAGCTCATGAATCGTTTGAAAATTACGGGCTACGTTCAGGCTCAGTATCAAAAGGCTGATACGGCCGGTATTGAATCATTCGCGGGCGGTAATTTTGGCACTAATCTCGATAGCAGGTATACGGTTCGCAGGGGCCGTTTTAAACTGGCCTATTCAAACGAATTATCGCATTATGTTATTCAGGTGGATGTTACCGAAAAGGGATTAGGTATTAAGGACGCATATGCAAGCTTTACCGAACCCTGGTTCAAATCAGCAACATTTACAGGAGGTATTTTCGACCGCCCTTTTGGTTACGAAATTTCGTATTCATCCAGCAGCCGCGAATCTCCCGAAAGATCCAGGGTTTATCAGACACTTTTCCCCGGAGAACGTGAGGTAGGAGCCAAATTAACGCTTTTGCCTCCAAAAGCTTCCCGTTTTTACTTTTTCAAAATCGAAGGTGGATTGTTTAATGGTAGTGGACCAACCGCTGTTGAATTTGATAGTTATAAGGATTTTATTGGTCATGTCAGTTTTTTTAAAAATATGATGAACGAAAGTATAAGTCTCAGTGGAGGTTTATCTTATTACAATGGTGGCTGGAGACAAAATACAAAATATGTTTACAGAATGGCAAATTCAGGTTTCGTAAAAGACTCAGCTAAGATTGGCGATAAAGTTAAGCGCGAATACTTTGGAGTGGATGCTCAGGTAAGTATTGTCAATAATCCTCTTGGAATTACAACTCTGCGGGGAGAATATATTCAGGGACAGCAGCCGGGAACATCTGCGGGTTCCATTAGTCCTTCTGTTCAACCTTCGGGCGATGCTTATATCAGAAATATACAGGGTGGTTACTTCTACTTTCTTCAGAATATCCTGAAAACTCCAAACCAGCTGGTATTCAAATACGATTGGTACGATCCGAATACAAAAGCCAGTGGAAACGAAATTGGACTTGCCGGTTCGAATACTTCGGCAGCTGATGTAAAATTCACCACCATAGGCTTAGGCTGGATTTACCGATGGAATAGTCAGATAAAGATTACTGCATATTACGATATCGTTAAAAACGAAACCAGTAACGCTATTGCGGCCATTGAAAAAAACAACACTGTTAAAACCTGGTCGAAGGACAGAAAAGACAATGTTTTTACACTCCGACTTCAATATAAATTCTAAAAATACCTTAATAAAGAAATTTTTGTAAAACATTAAAATTTTTGAATATGAAGAAATTAATTTATTTATTCATCGCAATTTCGGTAATAAGCACTTATGCTGTTAAAGCCCAGAAAGTTGTATGTAAAATTAAAGGCAGCGATACCGTTTTGCCTCTGTCGCAAAAAGAAGCTGAAAATTACATGAAGAAAAATGCCGGATCGTCTATAACAGTCACGGGTGGAGGTTCAGGTGTAGGATTGTCGGCTATTATGAGCGGCACTACCGATATAGCACAAGCTTCCCGTTCGATGAAAATGGACGAAAAACTTAAAATGCAGGAAGCCGGCAAAGCATTCAAGGAAGTTATTATTGCTTACGATGCTTTGGCGGTTGTTGTACACCCGTCGAACAAAGTAAGCCAGTTAACCCGCGAACAGCTCGAAGGTATTTTTACCGGTAAAATTACCAACTGGAAAGAAGTTGGTGGAGCCGATCTTAAAATAATTGTTTACTCCCGCGAAACAAGCTCAGGTACATACGAGTTCTTTAAAGAGCACGTAATGAACAAAAGGAATTATGCATCCTCTGCTTTGTTAATGCCTGCCACCGGAGCAGTTGTACAGTCGGTAAGCCAGACTCCGGGTGCTATTGGTTATATCGGTTTAGCTTATATCGAGAAAAATGTTAAGCCTTTAAAGGTTTCTTACGATAAAGGTAAAACAGCAATAGCCCCAAGCGTGGAGAATGCAAGAAACAAAACTTACCCGGTTACCCGTCCGCTGTACTATTATTATCTTGTAAAATCGGAAAAACAGGTGAAACCCTTTGTGGATTATATTCTTAGCCAGGAAGGGCAGCAAACTGTTTTAAAAGAAGGTTATGTACCTGTTAAGTAAAAAATCATATTTGAACTGCCGTGCGAAAAAATAAGAAAATTAAGGAAAAAGCAGTTGAAGGAATTTTATTTACAAGCAGCACCATCACCAGTATAACGGTGCTGCTTATTGTAATATTTTTATTTAAGGAAGGCCTTGGTCTTTTTAAGACAAGCCCTTATGAAGCCAATCATGTGTTGGCAGTTCATAAGGATAATCCTGTGAAAAATCTTACAGCCCATCAGGTGAAAGATATTTTCGATCAGCAGATTACTAACTGGAGCCAATTGGGTGGAAAGAATGATACAATCCTTTTATTATCATTTGGCGAATTGACAAACTACACCACCGAGGCTGAATTGGGTGCTTCCTTTGAGTTTGTTCCTCATAAAATAGATTCTATAATTTCGGCCAATCAAAATATTATTGGGTATTTCCCTGATAAATATTTTCCGAAGGATTTTAAAGGGACAATCCTGAAACAGGAGAACGTATCGCTTTCGAGTTTTTTAAATGGAAGAGAGTGGATACCGACAGCATCACCAGCCGCCCAATTTGGAGTTTTACCGCTTATTTTAGGAACCCTTTGGGTGAGTTTGGGTGCTATTTTATTAGCTTTACCCATTGGTCTGGCAGTTTCTATTTATCTGGCCGAAGTAGCAAGTATGCGTCTCAGGAATTTTTTAAAACCTGTTATCGAATTATTGGCAGGCATTCCATCGGTAGTTTATGGTTTTTTTGGTTTGGTAATTCTTGTTCCGTTTATTCGCAACACTTTTAATCTGCCGGTTGGCGAAACAGCGCTTGCAGGTATGATTATTCTTGCAATTATGGCTTTGCCCACCATTATTACTATTTCGGAGGATGCATTACGTACAACTCCTGTTTCACTTAAAGAAGCTAGTCTGGCGCTTGGAGCCTCGCGCTGGCAAACCATGGTGAGGGTAACAATTCCCTATGCCATGTCGGGCATTACTACTGCATCAATTTTAGGCATTGGCAGGGCAATTGGTGAAACCATGGCAGTTTTAATGGTTACCGGAAATGCTTCGGTAATGCCAACCACTGCATTGGAACCTGTTCGCACAATTCCTGCAACCATTGCAGCCGAACTGGGTGAAGCGCCTTTTGGCGGAGCTCATTTCAAAGCCTTATTTGCATTGGGAATAATCCTTTTTTTAATCACACTCACCTTCAACCTGATTGTTGATTATGTGAAGATGCGTCGCAAAAAATTAATGAGTTAATGAATACACGGAAAAAAATAAATCAGGCAATAGCCTTCAATATCTTCCGGCTGGTTAGTTTGATGGTTGTATTAATTCTTGGGTTAATCCTTGGTTTTATTATTTACCATGGTTATTCTGCGATCAGCTGGGAATTCTTAACTGCCATGCCCGAGGAAGGAATGACCAAAGGTGGAATTTTTCCTGCAATCGTAGGTACATTATGTTTGATAGCCGGGAGTATGGTTTTTGCTTTTCCGGTTGGTGTACTTTCGGGAATTTACATTAACGAGTACCTGAAAGACTCCTGGTTTAAGCGATTCCTGAGAAGTATGACCGACAATCTTGCCGGCATTCCTTCTATAGTTTTCGGTCTTTTTGGAATGGCTTTATTTGTGAATACGCTCGATTTCGGGGATTCCATACTGGCGGGTTCGCTAACCCTGGGACTAATGGTTTTACCTGTAATAATCCGCACTACCGAAGAATCTCTTAAATCAGTCGATAATTCGTTACGTATCGGAAGTTATGCGCTTGGAGCTACAAAACTGCAAACCATACGCAAAGTGGTTCTTCCTATTGCTTTTCCGAATATAATCACCGGGTTGATTCTTTCAATAAGCCGTGTCTCGGGCGAAACAGCGCCAATTTTGTTTACGGTGGCAGCATACTTTTTGCCCAAATTACCCACCAGTATTTTCGATGGTGTAATGGCGCTGCCTTACCACCTGTATGTTTTAACTACAAGTGGCACAAACGTTGAGGA
>JAJYAG010000063.1:32493-33494 GCA_021779665.1 Bacteroidota bacterium
GAATCGCGACCAATGGCTTATGGAACAGCCCTGGTATTGATAGCGATAGTACTTTTTGTGAATTTACTTGCCAATGCATTAAGAAAGTATTTTGGCAAAAAAGTTCAAATGAAATAGAAATACAAACAGATATATTTATAAAATGGCAGATACTGCAATTGAAACCCGCGATCTGAACCTTTTCTACGGGGACTTTCAAGCCTTGAAGCATATCGATTTTCAAGCCGAACGTAATTCGGTCACCGCCTTTATCGGTCCGTCCGGTTGCGGCAAATCAACGTTGTTACGCGTATTTAACCGCATGAACGATTTGATTGATAATGTTCGCATTACAGGCGAAGCCTACGTGGATGGGATGAATATCTATCAGAAAGACCTTGATATTGATGAATTAAGGAAGAAGGTTGGAATGGTTTTTCAGAAACCGAATCCTTTTCCTAAAACGATTTTTGAGAATGTAGCTTATGGTCTTAGGGTAAATGGTGTTACAGATAAAAATTACATTGCCGAAAAAGTTGAGGATTCCATCCGAAAAGCGGCTCTTTGGGACGAAGTGAAAGACAAACTTAAAAAGTCGGCATTTGAACTTTCTGGTGGTCAGCAACAGCGATTATGTATCGCAAGAGCTTTGGCTATCGAACCTTCAATTATTTTGATGGACGAACCTGCCTCGGCTCTCGATCCTATTTCTACTACCAAAATTGAAGATCTCATTTACGAGCTTAAAAAGAATTACACCATCATTATTGTAACCCACAACATGCAACAGGCCGGACGTGTGAGTGATTATACTGCATTCTTCTATCTTGGTGAACTGGTGGAATATAACGAAACAAAGAAGATATTTACCAATCCTAAAGATATCAAAACCCAGAACTACGTAACTGGTCGTTTTGGATAGGTCTTAGAGAAATAGTTTTTGATTTATTAATTTTGAATTTACTCTGAAAAAAAATACACCCATGAGTCATCTGGATGAAGAATTAAAAAAGCTCAGAACC
>JAJYAG010000064.1 GCA_021779665.1 Bacteroidota bacterium
AGCTTCCCGTTTTCCCTCACTCAATGCTTTAGCTTCCCAGAATTTTGCCTGGAGTAAAAAACTTGATTCCGGGAATCAATATGGAGATTACTCCTCGTCAAACAACACAAGCTATAACATTAACTCGAGTGTAAGACTTTTTAATGGTTTCAGAATTAATAACAACATAAAGCAGGCTGATTTAAGCTATCTGGCAGGAACCTACAACATCGAGAGTATAAAGGAAGATGTAAGTTTGAATGTGCTCGAGGCTTATTTGCAGGTCCTTTATTCTGAAGAACAGGTAAAAAACACCGAAAGCCAGATTGAAGCAACCTCTCATCAATTATCACTTTCGGAAGAAAGATTGCGGCTGGGAGCAATTTCAAAATCGGATTATCTGCAGGTGAAGTCGGAACTTGCAAACGAAAACCTTAGTCTGGCAAACGCAAAAAGTCAACTGGCCATCAATCGCATTTCGCTGATGCAACTAATGGAACTGCCAATTAACGATAGCTTCCGCATTGTGCATCCGCAGTTTGAGATTCCGACCAATATTTCAGCAGCTTCAGCCGATTCAATTTATGGAATAGCGGTGCAAATCAAACCACAGATCAAAAATGCAGAGCTCAACAAGCAAATTGCCGATTTGGATGTGGCTATAGCAAAATCGGGGTATTTGCCTGTACTCAGCATGAATGGCGGACTAAGTACAGGCTATATGTCGGGCATGGGTACCGGTTACGATTACCAGATATCGAATAAAATTGCTCCTTCGGTTGGTTTGAGTTTATCCATACCCCTTTACCAGAACAAACAGGTTAAATCGAGTGTGGCAATTGCGAGAATCGGAACCCAGAATGCCGTTCTGAGTGAAATAAATACCCGGAACCAGTTGCGGAAGTCGATTGAACAGGCATGTACCAATGTCGAATCGGCCATAGTGAAATATCATGCAAGCCTCGAATCTTATAATTCAACTCAGGAATCGTACAATGTCAGCCAGGAAAAGTATAATCAGGGACTTGTAAACTCTGTGGATTTCCTGGTTCAGAAAAACAACCTGATCACTTCCCAGAGCGATCTGCTGCAATCAAAATACAACCTGGTGTTCAGTAAGAAAATACTGGATTTCTATACAGGAATATCACTTTCACTCTAAATCGTCAAACATCAAATCACATAAAAATGAAAAAGAAAAAACTAATCATAGGAATCGCATCTGTCCTAACATTGATAGCAATTGCTATCACTTTTAAGGCATGCAAAAGTCAGCCTCAGAATGTTTCGATAGAAACCGTAAAGGTCCAGAAAGGCAATGTAAGCAACACTGTAACAGCTACCGGCACCGTGCAGGCTATAAAAACAATTAGCGTAGGTACGCAGGTTTCAGGAGTAATCGACAAAATTTATGTAGATTATAACTCCCAGGTAAAAGCCGGACAATTGCTTGCTGAAATTGACAAACGTACCCTCACCACAAGTCTGGAAAACGCCCAGGCCAATCTCGACAATGCAAAAGCTGAAATGACATTGCAAACGGCAAATTATAACCGCATCAAAGCACTCTCGGATAAAAGTCTGGTTTCGCAAAACGATTACGACCAGGCTCTTTATAACTACACTAAAGCTCAGGCAGGCCTAAAGACTGCAGAACTGGAATATAACCGGTCAAAAATTAACCTTGGCTACGCCTCCATTTATTCGCCCATTGACGGAGTAATCCTCGAGAGAGCTGTAGATGAAGGACAGACTGTTGCAGCCAGCTTCAATACTCCCACCCTTTTCAGCATTGCCAAGGATTTGACACAAATGCAGGTTGAAGCAAATATCGACGAAGCCGACATAGGTAAATTAAAAGAAGGACAACGCGTTACCTTTACAGTAGATGCCTTTACCGATCTTAATTTTAATGGTAAAGTGGTTCAGATCAGGCTGAATCCTACTACGGTTTCCAATGTTGTAACCTACACGGTCATAGTAAAAGCTGAAAACCCGGATCTTAAACTAATGCCGGGTAT
This sequence comes from Bacteroidota bacterium, assembly GCA_021779665.1. Taxonomy (GTDB): domain Bacteria; phylum Bacteroidota; class Bacteroidia; order Bacteroidales; family JAAUTT01; genus JAAUTT01. Next base: position 2,001 of record JAJYAG010000064.1, read on the forward strand.
GACAGCAAGCATTACAGTTTATGTAGAAGAGGCAGTGAATGTTTTAACAGTTGCAAGCAAGGCCATTCATTTCACGCCTGATGAAGGTGTGATGGCCACTTATATTGCAAGTCTGATGAAAGACAAAAAAGCGATGACACCTCCCGAAGGTACAAACCCGCCACAAACCCCGGATATGGCTAAACCTGTAGTGGCTCCAAATGATTCGTCAGGGCCAAAAGTCTGGATTAAAAAAGGTGAGTTGATCACTCCGGTAAATGTCACTCTGGGAATTGACGATGACATGAATGTTCAGGTAAAAAATGGATTAAATGAAGGTGATGAAGTGGTAGTCGCCATGAAAGCCGATGTTATTATGACTGCTCCGGTAAAAGCCGGAGGAAGCCCGTTCATGCCAAAACCTCCGTCACGCAGTTCTTCAAAAACCTCAACAGCTACAAAATGACAAAGACAATTATAGAGGTTAAAAACCTCAGGAAGGATTTCTTTATGGGAGAAGTTACTGTACATGCGCTTCGTGGCGTTTCCCTTGAGATAAAAGCCGGAGAATTTGTGGCAATCATGGGAACAAGCGGATCGGGCAAGTCGACCATGCTCAATATTCTGGGTTGCCTGGACAAACCTACCAGTGGCGAATATTATCTGGATGAAGTTGCTGTTTCGGGTTTAACTAAAAACGAACTGGCAATGCTCCGGAATCGCAAACTGGGTTTTGTTTTCCAATCGTACAACCTTCTTGCCCGTACATCGGCGCTCGAAAATGTTGAATTGCCACTTTTATACAACTCCAAAATTAAAGCAAAGGAACGGAAAGAAATTGCAATCCATGCACTGGAAGCAGTAGGATTGGCCGACAGAATGCATCATATGCCAAACCAGCTTTCGGGAGGCCAGCAACAGAGAGTCGCCATTGCCCGCTCTCTGGTAAACGACCCGGTTGTAATCCTCGCCGACGAAGCCACTGGAAACCTGGATACACGAACTTCATACGAAATTATGGCTCTTTTTCAGGAACTCAACAGCAAAGGAAAAACAATAGTGTTTGTAACGCACGAACCTGATATTGCCAAATTCACTTCAAAAAATGTGATTTTTAAGGACGGACATATCATTAAGCAACTCGATGTTGTTGACAGGAACGATGCGCGTCAAATGATAGCCGAGCTCCCGGCTGTAAATGAATATGATTAAAGAAACCGGAAGAACCCACCTGTAATGGCAAAGAGAGACGTCAGATAACGGGTGTGGCATCTTCCACAAATCAACAATTATGAATTTTAAGAATCTTATAAAAATAGCTCTTAACGCACTACAGCGTAACAAAATGAGAGCATTTCTTACAATGCTCGGTATTATCATTGGAGTGGCTTCGGTAATTGCCATGCTTGCCATAGGACAAGGCTCCAAAAAAAGTATCCAGGATCAGGTTTCGAGCATGGGATCAAATATGATTAACGTTATGCCTGGTGGACAAATGTTTGGCGGTGTGCAGATGGGTAATACCAGCATGAAAAGCCTGAAACTGGCCGACATTGATGCAATCCGCGCACAAAGCACGGCAATCAGCCGCATTTCTCCGGAAGTAAGGAGCAGTGGACAGGCCATTTATGGGAATAAAAACACGCCAACTTCTATTTATGGGGTGAATAACGAATATCTCGACATCCGCAAAGTTTCGGTAAAGACGGGAAGAAAATTTACTGAAAACGAAATCAAATCGGCAGCCAAAGTTTGCCTCATCGGCAAAACAGTGATTACAGAACTCTTTGGCGAGAATGCCGATCCTGTGGGAAAATACATCCGTTTCAACAGCATCCCAGTAAAAATAATTGGCGTACTCACCGAAAAAGGACAGAGTACTTTCGGCCAAGATCAGGACGATCTTTTAATTGCCCCATATACGATGGTGCAAAAAAGAATTCTTGCAATTGATTATATCCAGGGAATTTATGCCTCAGCGATAAATGAGCAGAAAGCAAGTCTTGCTAAAACTGAGGTGGAAAACATTTTAAGAGCAAAGCACAAAATAGCTGACGACCAGGATAATGATTTTGAAGTCCGTTCGCAGGACGAGCTGATCAAAACCTTCGGCTCCATTAGCGATGTTCTTACGATTCTTCTTGGTGCCATTGCCGGAATCTCTTTGTTGGTAGGCGGAATCGGCATTATGAATATTATGTATGTCTCGGTAACGGAACGCACCCGTGAAATTGGGTTGCGTATGTCTATCGGTGGACGGGGAAAAGATATTTTAATGCAGTTTCTTACTGAATCTATTATGATTAGTGTAATTGGCGGCGTGATTGGAATTCTCCTCGGACTTGGTGCTGCTAAAGGAGTTGGCTCTATTATGAACTGGCCTGTTGAAGTAATGCCTCAGGCTGTAGTGCTGGCATTTTGCGTGTGCACTGCCATAGGGGTATTTTTTGGATGGTATCCGGCACGAAAAGCCTCTAATCTGGATCCGATAGACGCACTTCGTTACGAATAGAATTTTTTATTAGGGGAACTTCCCACATCCACAATTCACACTAAATTCCTTTAAGAAAGGAATTAGAAAGCCCCGAATCTAAAGTACTGTATTCATTCTCCCCCCTCCAAATGGAGAGGGGTCGGGGTGAGGTCATAAAACCTTCATAAATTAAATAATGCTGACTGTAAAGAGAGGATTCTCTGAGAATCTTCAAACACTTTCATCTTTCCTTGCCTTCACCCAATTAATTTCTTAGTTTTGATAAAACAACTTGCTATGATTCGCATTTCAGGTAAAAAACTTTCCATTTTCCTGCATCTTGCTGCATGGACTATTATCTTCCTGCTGCCCATCTATCTTTTTTCGCTAAGCAGTAACCCGAACATTTTCATCATTGTCCGGGTATTCAGCAGAACTATTGTGTATCTGGCATTATTTTACATAAGCTACTTCTGGCTTATTCCTAAATTTCTGTTCAGGGGAAAGCTGCTGAAGTATTATGTTTCTATAGCAATAGCAATTGTTGTTCTTTACATTGTAAACGAAACAGCAAACTGGATATACATTGTAAATGCTCCGGTACAGGATTTCTTTCACGGGCACGAAATGAGAAAACCTGATATACGGTTCATGCAACGCCTCGATATCTTCAATTATCTTTTCACATCCATATTAACCGTGGGGTTGAGTGTAGGACTTCGTGTTTCAAAAAAATATAACGAGAACGAGCAGAAAAGAAAAGAGCTTGAAAAAGAAAAACTCAGCTCCGAACTGGCATTTCTAAAAAATCAAATCAGTCCGCATTTCTTCTTTAACACACTAAATAACATATATTCACTTACAGGAATTAGCACTAACCAGGCACAAAGCGCTATCCTGCAATTATCGAACCTGATGCGATACCTGCTTTACGAATCGGAAAAAGGTGACACCAAACTAAGCAGTGAAATTGCCTTTATGAAGAACTTTATCGAACTGATGAAATTGCGGCTGGGGAATAATGTAGCGCTTTCGTTTTCCTTCCCCGAAGATTATAAGGATGTAACAGTTCCGCCCCTGCTGTTTATTCCGTTTGTGGAAAACGCATTCAAACATGGTGTTGGATTTGAAGAGTCGACAATCGAATTTAAACTTAGCATGGTTGAAAACACGCTGATTTTCACCAGCAGGAACAGCATTGCTCAAAAAACAGGCGATTATCAGGATTCGGGTATCGGTTTGGAGAATATAAAAAAACGTCTGGCTATTTTGTTTCCCGACTCGCACATTCTGCGAATCACTAGTAAGAACAATGAATTTGAGGTGTATTTATCAATTGTTTTAAACTGAAGATTATGATCAGAACCCTGGCCATTGATGATGAACCTTTGGCACTCCAGCTAGTTGAAGGATACATAAAAAAAACTCCATTCCTTGAATTTGTTGCCGCCTGCCAGAATCCTAAAAAAGCCATTCCATACCTCGAAAGAAAAGAAGTGGATCTGATTTTTCTCGATATTCAGATGCCCTTTCTTACCGGAACCGAGTTTGCCCGCATCATCGATAAAAATGTAAAAATTGTATTTTCGACCGCATTTGAGAAATATGCACTCGAAGGTTTTAAGCTCGAGGCAATCGATTATCTTTTAAAGCCATATGGATACGACGATTTCCTCACTTCAGCCATGAAAGCCAAAAAGCAAATTGAACTCGAATCGAGACCCGAAGCCAGAAACTCTGATTCTATTGAAACGCACAACGACTTTCTGTTTCTGCGGGCCGATTATAAAATTCGGCGCATTACTTACGATCAGATTTTGTATATCGAAGGGCTTAAGGACTATATAAAAATCTATATCAAAGAAGAAACGAAACCGATTATAACCCATTGCTCGCTCAAAATTCTGGAAGATAAACTTCCTGAGAATATTTTCATGCGAATTCACCGTTCTATAATTGTTAATCTCAGAAATATATCCGTAATCGATCGCAATCGCGTGGTTTTCGGCAAAGAATATCTACCAGTAAGCGACCAGTATAAGGACAAATTTCAAAAGTACCTGGACGATAATTTCCTGTAAACCCAACCAGACGTTCAATCAATATCATTTCCCATCTGGTTGTATTCCAATTTATAAGCTACTTAGAAAAGGAGAGCTGCTCCGTGGTATTGTTTTTGAAGCAATTCAAAATTATTAAATCATCTAAAATTTTATGAGAAGATATTCATTCTTAATCATCATAGCATTTTCTGTTGGATCTCTGTTTTTCACCGGTTGTGAAAAGGATCCTGAAAGTAACAGTCCGGCCATTGAAAAAGCCAATGAAATAAACACCTTTATATGGAAAGGATTACACGATGTTTACCTGTGGAATAAGAACGTTCCTGCCCTCACAAACACTTATTATGAAAATAATGAGGATTCCCTTAACAGTTTCCTCAATAAATACACTGATCATGAAGCTCTGTTCTATGATCTTTTGTACGACTATGGAAAAACCGATAAGTTTTCGTGGATAGTGGATGATTACGAAGTGCTCGAAAAAGAATTCCAGGGCATAAGCAAAACGTTTGGTTACAATTTTATGCCGGCAAGTTTCGATTCGAACCTTGTTTTTGCTTATGTTCGTTATGTTGTAAAAGGATCGCCGGCAGCACTTGCTGGTTTAAAACGCGGCGATTACATAACCAAAATAAACGGAACACAACTCACGATTCAGAATTACAGAGATTTACTATTTGGAACTGAAAACCAAACTGCAACTCTGGCCGATATTGTGGAGAAAACTATGGTTCCAAATGGCCGGACAATTAATATGACAGCGGCTGAATTAACCGAAAACCCTATTTACCTTGATACCGTTTACAATGTGAATTCTCAGAAAATCGGATACCTGATTTACAACTCCTTTATTTCAAATTACGATATCCAGCTCAACAATGTTTTTCAGAAATTCAAAAGTGCCGGAGTATCAAAGCTGATTCTTGATTTACGTTATAATCTAGGTGGTTCACTTGAAAGTTCAACCTATCTGGCGAGCATGATTTATGGTCCCCAAACAAGTAAGGTGTTTCTTAAAACCAAGTTTAACGACCTCATGCAGAGCTATTACGATCAAAAGTTTGGTGCAAATTATTTCGATGTCAATTTCGATTCGGAAATAACAAAAGGCAGCACCAAAACACCTATTAATTCTTTGAATATGTCGGATGTTTACATTATAACCTCCAACCATACGGCTTCAGCAAGCGAAAGTCTTATTAACGGATTAAAACCTTACATGAACGTAATTACAGTTGGAACCAGAACATTGGGAAAATATGTAGGCTCAATTACTGTTAAGGATATTATTGATAACAAAGGAACCGTAAACCCCCACCATAAATGGGCAATGCAACCAATCGTGCTAAAAGTTGCAAACTCGGCCGGAGCTTCTGATTATGTAAATGGATTGGCTCCGCAGATAGAAATTGCAGAGAGTGTACGCAACTTGTCAACTTTGGGCGACTTGAATGAACCTTTGTTAAAAACAGCGGTCTCGGCAATTACAGGTACAACTTCAAAAAGTGCTGCGATTCCAGATGGAGCGCAAAGATTGGACTTACCAGATATCGCTCGTAAATCGGATATGTACTTTCAACAACCTGAAAAGTTTATGAAATAAAAAAAGGGGTATGTCTCACGACTTGCCCCTTTCACTAACCAACAAATCCAAATTGATTATTACTTGAATTGGATGTAAATATATAATAGTTTCTATAAATAGAAAATGACAAACGAAATAAAATCGTCCATTAACGTGTAATTTTTACAGTTTAAACTCTGAAACGCACGCCAATTCAGACTTTTAAATCCTAAATTTTTTTTATATTTTTTTTAAGGAAAAGGAAATAGAAGGCTGATCACAAGAACCGGGTCAGCTAATTTCAAAACACCAGGATGTCAATTCGGCCCGTAAGCAACTCCTTCATATTCAACGAAAGGTAATTCCCCATAAGCCTGTTCCACATTCTTTTCTTTCACAAGCACTTTTGTGGCATTCATCTTTACAGCCTTTTTCTGCAAAGTTACCCTTACATTTTTATCCAGTAATTCAATACTAGTCTTAAAGCTTTTACCTTCCGAGCGGGCATCGATAGGACCAATTTCCTTTAAACCGGCAATATCTTCTTCCTTATCAGTAATTACAACAATACGCCAGAGATTATCAGGTTCCGCTCCTACTCCGGTTGCAGGATACTGATTCCGGATTCCTCTTACACGTCCGTCCTTGTAAATAATCTCTTTGATTTTCCCAAAAATCAACTTATTGATTATAGTATTGAACGGATATTGAAACGCAACTTCGGTTTGAGTTTCGGCAAGAATGGTAACAATAAGAGAATCGCCACTTTCCAGTTTAATTTTATCGTAAGTTCCTGCATATTCATTGTAGGAAGATCGGGCTGCTGGTTTTACCGAGTCGTTGTTAATGGTATTTTTTGCAAGCAGGGTATCAACTTTAGTCAGGTTTGCACTATCCATCTGAGCTTGTAAAGTAAAAACGTTCAGCACCAACAACAATCCGGCAAAAACTTTCATAATTAATTTTTTCCATTAGTTACGAAAAAGGGCTTTGCTGGTTCCAAAAACTCACCATGAAAAATTAAAAAGTTATAACGCTATAACTTCCAATCAATTTCATCAAGAAGCTGATTACGAAGCAATTCATTTGTCTTCGAAAAGTGCCGGCACCCGAAAAAACCAGCATAGGCCGATAAAGGAGACGGATGTGGACCTTTTAGGATATAATGTTTCTGGGTATCGATCAAAGCTTCTTTTGCCTGAGCATATCTTCCCCATAAAATAAAAACCAGCCCGGTTCGCTGAGCCGAGAGTATTTGAATTACCTTATCTGTAAACTGCTCCCATCCTTTTTTTTGATGTGAACCTGCCTGGTTGGCTCTTACTGTTAAAGTTGCATTGAGAAGTAACACGCCTTGTTCAGCCCACTTTTCGAGGTTTCCATGTTTTGGCACCGGAATTTTAAGGTCGTCGTGAATTTCCTTAAAAATATTTACAAGCGATGGCGGCTGAGGAACTCCAACCGGAACAGAAAAACATAAACCATGCGCCTGACCCGGTCCGTGATAAGGATCCTGACCCAGAATTACAACTTTCACTTTATGAAAAGGTGTTTTATCAAAAGCATTAAAAATTAATCCCCCGGGAGGATAAACAATATGGTGCTTACGTTCCTCAACCAGAAATTCTCGGAGACTATGAAAATAAGGCTGATTAAACTCATCGGCCAAAACAGCCTTCCAGCTTTCTTCAATTTTGGGGTCAATCTTATCCATTTTGATCTAAGTTCAAAGTTTAATAAACTTCATTTACGAAACCATTATGCTGAACAATTATGGCCATAAAGGAATAAACAAACTTAAAATTATCAAAATACCGGGTATAATGTCCTTCATTGTTAAAAGCTTTCGACGAATGTTAATTTTTAACAGAGGCCAAATCGAATTATAATCTTTATTTTTGGTTCATAATTAGCTTGTTGTGAAATGTGGCGTAAAGTACTTACTTTTTTTACCATATTATTAATTGCCTTTCTGGTTTACTTTTCTTATAAATTACTGAGAGAAAAAGAAGTAGCCGTAAACTCGCTTATTGATGCTGTTCCCTTTGATGCAAGCCTGATTATAGAAATAAATCGTCCCGAATTACTTTTCGACATTATAAAGAAACCTCCTATTGATGCTGAAAGCTTTCTCAATATTCCTTTTATACGCGATCCTCTTCTCAAACTAAGAGCTATAGACTCAATCGCATCGCAAAACAGCAAAGTTTCTTCGGCTCTTAAACGACCTCATTCGGCATTGATTTCGGGCCACCAGATGGGAAAAGAAGAAATTGAACTGGTATATTACCTAAAGTTGAATAACGAAAAGGAATATGAACCGATTGACGATGTTATCCGCGAAAACATAAAAGCTAAAGGAAATATCACCCAGCACAGCTACGAAAATGTAAAAATAAACGATGTTACAATTTTCAACCACAGGACAGGAGGCTTCTCATATGCTCACTTCCGGGGAATGGTAATTCTCAGCAAATCGTCTATCCTTTTGGAAGAAGTTATCAGGCAAACTAAATCACAAACCTCAATCATTACCAAAGCCGGACTTGCAACAGTTATGAAAACCGCCGGAAAGAGCTCTCCTATGAACGTTTATATCAATTTCGACTTCTTCCCGGCGCTTGCTCTTAATTTTATACATTCCAGGTTTAAACCCGAACTGGAAGCTATTTCACGGTTTGCTCACTGGATTGAACTGGATTGCAATTTAGACAAGAACTCAATCATATTGAACGGTTTCTCTTCATCTGAAAACACGAATGGTTTTCTTTCGGATATTTTTAAGGATCAGGAACCGTTAAATCTTATGTTACCTGGTTTATTACCCTCTGGTACAGAAAGTTTTTTTGCACTTGGAATTGACGACTACTCAAAATTCAAAGCAAATTTCTCCGATTATCAAAGGAAAAACCTATCGAACCCCGACTTTGAAAAGAAACTTGCTGATTTCAACAATGAGACCGGAATTGATCTGGCAACCGAATTTGACAAAATATTCGACGCCGAAGTTTGTTTCAGTTACTATCCGGCGAATACTGATGAATTAGAAGCCAATGTTTTCAACATTATCAGAACAAAAGGAAATAATGAAGCAAAGCAGTTTATTAATGAAATTGCGACACCTGTAAACAAAAACATAAACGATTCAGCCGGAGTATTCACCTCCTCTTACAACATACCAGGTTTGCTGTTTGGTAATGTTTTCGCGCTTAATAAAAACACATTCTGTATCAACGTTGAGAACTACATTATTTTTGGCGATTCCATAAATTATCTGAAAACATTTGCCGATGAGTTTTCGCAACTTAAAAATCTTTCGACCGATTTGAATTACCGCGATATTACTGATTTACTTTCGGAAGACACTTACTGCTATTTCTATTTATCCCCAAAGGCTGAATTGCTGTATCAGAATTATCTCAGGTACACCTCCTCGCAAATGCTTTCCCAATATAAATATGGTTTAAGCCAGGTAAGAGCAATCGTTTATCAGTTTGGCCGAAATAACGATCTCTTTTACAACAATGCATTTATACAGTTTGCCCCTAAACCAACAGGGAACATTACCCAAAAATGGGAACTGGCTTTGGAGAACTCTTTAAACTCCGACATTTTCGTTGTAAAGAATCATTCAAACCAGAAAAACGAAATCATGTGCCAGGATAAATCAAACAACCTGTACCTAATCTCTTCCGAAGGCAAAATACTCTGGAAAAGAAAACTCGACAGCAAAATAATGGGGAGGGTTTTTCAGGCCGATTTATTCAGGAACAAAAAACTTCAGTATATATTCAACACCCCAGGCCAGATAATTGCAATTGACAGAAATGGTAACGACGTTGAAGGCTTTCCGCAAAAACTCAGGAATAAAGCAAGCGGAGGAATGGCTGTTTTTGATTACGACAAAACACGAAACTACAGATTTATTGTACCGTGCACTGACAAAGCCCTTTACTGCTTTGACAAGGAAGGAAAAGAAGTTCCCGGCTGGAAAAAACCTGATATAGGTTTAAACCCCGGAACCATTCAGCATTTTACAACTAACGGGAAGGATTTCATTGTACTGAATGATGAAAGAGAAATCCATTTTTTCGACCGAAAAGGCCAGGAGCGTATTAAAACATCAACTCCAATCCGCATTGGAGTAAATTCAGGAATATATACCAAAACGGGCAAAGGCAATTATCATTTTGAATGCACCGATTCAACAGGCTCCATCTATAATATTGCGCTGAACGGCAAAGTAACCAAAGTTCAAACGGGAATTTACCCTCCTGACCATTATTACTGCAATGCCGACATGAATTTTGATCATTTTAAAGAACACGTATTCTTTTATGACCGCAAGTTAGAAGCCTTCACAAGCTCTGGTGCGCGGGTTGCAAATTATTCTCTTATATCAAAAGTCAATAAAAAGCCCGGAATAATTACATTAACCGATTCTTCTTTTCTTTTTACCTATACCGACACCACTGTAAGCAAAATCTTTCTTCACAACAACCTTGGAGAACCACTTGAGGAAACTCCTTTCGAAGGGAACTCAGAAGTTTTTTATGATCCTTTGGAAAATTCTGACGCAATGCTTAACTTATATTACGGTAACAATAACATTTTGATTTGCGTTTCCGTAAAATGACCTAACTTTTACAAAATGAAAATGGATAAACTTAAGGTTTCCCTAAGGTATCTGTTCTTTTTACTTGTTACAGGCATTGTAGCTGTGTCATGTATTAAAGACGAGATTGACCTCAATAAAATCTCCGATAGAATTTATTGGAACCCCAAACTTGGAATTCCGGTGGCTTATAGTTCTCTCTCTCTTGATGATCTTATCGAATCCATCGACTCGGAGCAAATGATAAAATCTGATTCAAATAAGTTTCTGACGCTTGTTTACAACAACAGAATTTTCTCAAACACGGCCGCAACAATAATGAAAATTGGCGACCAGCAATTCGGAGAAGCTTTGATAGCCTCACAATTCAATTTACCTGCATATCCAACGCAGAACCCCATTGTATTTTCAAAAAGTAACGATTATCCGTTCTCCATGTCTCACGGAGAAATTATTGATAGCCTGTTTCTTAAAACAGGAGCACTCTCATTTAACATTTCTTCTACCTACAAACATCAGGGAAAATTAATCATAGAAATTCCCAAATTAAAGAAGAACAACAAAACATTTAAGGACAGTATTTTGATCAACAAATCAGATGGTACATTTTCTTCCATTATCAACTTTGATGTATCAGGATACGTATTGGCGCTTGAACATCCCAATCTTACCGATAACGTAATGAGCTGCAATTATACTGCAAAACTCATCAATTCGGGGGCGGCTGTAGCTGCCGGAGACCGGATCAGCATTTCGATCGATTTTACAAACATTGCATTTAGTTCGCTTTTTGGCTATTTAGGCAATCGTCAGCTCATTAACACCTTGTCGGAATTTTCATTTCCGATTTTTGGCGATGTTTCGCAGCCAAACCTTAAGTTAGCCAATCCAAGAATTAAGGTAAAGTCTGCCAGTTCCTTTGGCTTACCTGCCAATATAGAACTTTACAATGTTGAAGCTATAAATACAAAAGACAACGTAACCATTCCACTTACATTTTCTCCGGGAACCAATCCTTACAATATTTCATTTCCAAAAACCATTGGTGGCTATGCCTACGACTCGACAGTTTATAATAAAAGCACTACAAACCTGTTCAATGCTTTGGAAATAGGGCCTACAAAGATTAAATATGGAATCAGATCTTTTGCCAATCCTGCCGGAAAAGCATTAAATTATGTTACCGACTCCAGCAAACTAACAGTAGACCTGGACGTTGAATTACCCCTCGATTTAGCGTGTTCTAAAATTGAATTTAAAGACACAATGGAGCTGGACTTGTCGGACGTTGAGGATCTGGAGGATAAAATAAACTCAGTGCTTCTGCGCTCTTCCTTTGAAAATGGAATGCCCGTAGATTTGAACCTCCAGGTTTATTTTCTGAACGATGCCTATCAACATGTTGATACCCTATTTTCTCAGAACTCTGACAATACAATAAAATCGGGCGAATTAAACCAGGACGGCAAAGTAGTTAAGCCAACCGGCAAGATACTCGATGCTCAATTTTCAAAAACAGAAATCGCGAAACTCAAAACTGTCCGGAATGCAATTATAAAAGCAAGCATTGCAACTGCCGGCGGTGGAAGTACATACGTAAAATTTTACTCAGACTACAGGTTGAAAGTAACTTTTGGAATTCAAACCGAACTAGAAATCAAGGAATAACATGGAGAAGAAATTAATATATATAAAAGCTCTGGCATTTTCGTCATTAATGCTTTTGAGCCATGTTATAAAAGGTCAGCAAAATAATTCTCTATATTTTACCGACCGGATTCCGCAAAGCATTCAGCTTAATCCTGCATTACAACCCATGGCATCGTCTTTCGTTGGTATGCCACTCATTTCAGGACTTGAAGTAAATGCCGGGAATAACGCGCTTGGGTTCAGCGACATTCTGATTAAGCAGAAAGACTCTCTATTTTTACCTGCTGCTACAAAAGAGATTTCGGACAAAACCCTGAATACGCTGAGGAAAAACAACATTTTTGCAACATCGGCACAAGTAGATTTATTATCGTTCGGATTTAAAATTAACGAGAGTTACATCTCCTTTCTGATTTCGGAGAAAATGTATGCAAATTTTAGTCTTCCTAAAGATTTGTTGACATTCGCAAGTCAGGGGATAACCTTTGGCGACACTTACAATATCAATAATTTAAAAGCAAATGCAACTCATTACAGGGAATATTCTGTTGGCTATTCGCAGAAAGTCAGCGACAGGCTGTATTTTGGCATTCGCGGAAAGCTGCTTTTTGGCAAGGCGAATCTAAACATGAAACAGCTGGATTTGACATTAAGTGTGCCAGAACTCAACAGTCCCGACTGGGAGACAGTGAACGTAAGCAGTTCCGTGAAAATCAATTCATCTATCCCTCACCTCGATGCTTATACAGATGCCAATGGCCAACCCGACAGTTTAAATATGCGGGAATTCGCCGGTAACGAAATAATATGGGATTATCTTCTCCTTTCAAAAAACAAAGGCTTTGGCGTCGATCTCGGATTCAATTATCTTCTCAGCGATAAAATAAGTATCTCCGGAAGTATTATTGATTTAGGATATATAAACTGGAAAACAAACATAAATACCCTTACCGGCGGAGGTGAATACAAATTCCGGGGTATCGACCTCCAAAACGATTCCACCTTTGAGGATGAACTGCTCGATTCCATCAAAAATGCATATGATGCCACGATGTCAAACGATCCCTATTCTACAACTCTTACACCCAAACTTTACGCAGGAATTTCTTATGCGCCTAACAGGTTTGTTAAATTTGGGTTACTGGCCCGTTCGGAGTATGCATTAAAAACATTCCGCCAGCAGGTAACCGGCTCTCTTGTAATGTATCCAACACAGTTCTTCAGTGCTACCGTAAGTTACACCATTGCCGACAGGATGTACGACAATCTTGGAATAGGTTTTATCTTCAGAGGAGGCCCCCTGCAGATTTACCTGATGAGCGACCGGATTCCGATAGTATGGTATAAGGTTAATAACAGCGACATCCCATTTCTTCCGGCATACTTAAAAAGCGCTAATTACCGCATGGGAATCAATCTCGTTTTCGGTTCGAATACACAACGTAAATTGAAGAAGGATCAGCCTTTTCTTGATTAATTTTAATGCTTTTTAACTAATCCTATTTATCAAAAATACTTAACTTGCGTGAAATTTTAATATCATGTTCCTAAAGCTCATTGTTTTCATCATAGTAATATTTCTGGTTCTGCGCTTTTTTTCACGTGCTCTTGTTTCGATGTTTCTGGGTAACCTCAACGACAGAATGTCGCAGGCACAGAATAACTATTACGATAAATCCCGCCAAAGAGAAGGGGAAGTCATTATTAATTCTTCCAGAAAGAATGATAAAAAGCATAAAATAAACGAAGGTGAATACGTTGATTTTGAAGAAATAAAAGAATAATCAAATTCAGCTAATTCAAACCCAAACGCCACAACAATTTCTAACCCGGGCATTCTTAATCTCCATAAATATAAACAGCATGAAGATCCTGAAACTACTTGCACCCCACCTTTTAGCCATAGTAGTATTTATAGTAGTAACATTCCTCTATTTTCCTCCGCTGCTCGAGGGTAAAGTAATCCGACAGGGCGACATAATGCAGTTCCAGGGAATGTCGAAAGAAATTAAAGATTTTCGCGAAAGAACAGGAAAAGAGCCTCTTTGGACTAACAGTATGTTTGGCGGTATGCCGGCTTACCAGATTTCGGTGGCCTATAAACACAATGTAGCCCGTAATATAAATAGTGTTATTTCATTGAAATTCCCTGTTCCGGCAATTTATCTCTTCCTCTCGCTTGTTGGTTTTTACATCCTGATGCTTGTACTGGGAGCCAATATTTGGGTGGCCGTTGCCGGTGCTTTTGCCTTTGCTTTTTCATCATACTTTTTCATAATTGAGGCTGCCGGCCATAATTCCAAAGCACATGCCATGGCCTTTATGGCGCCAATACTGGCTGGTGTAATTTTAGCTTTCCGGGGCCGATATATACTTGGAGCCTCCCTGTTTGCTCTCTTTCTTGCACTTCAGATTTATGCCAATCACCTCCAGATAACATATTACACAGCTATCATAATCTTAGTTTTTGGATTGGTAGAACTTATTTATGCATTTAAAGAGAAAAGACTTCTTCAGTTTTTTAAAGCTTCGGGATTACTGGCTGCTTTAGCTCTGGTGGCAGCTTCCACCAACTTTACAAATATGCTTCTGACCTATGAATATGGGAAAGAGTCAACCCGGGGAAAATCGGAACTTACATCGGATGCAGCCGATAAAACCTCTGGTCTGGATAAAAGCTACATTCTAAACGATTACAGCTACGGAATCACCGAAACATTCAACCTTTTTATCCCAAACTTTAAGGGTGGTGGATCCGAAGATGTTGGCGAAAATTCCGAATCGTTCAAATGGTTACAGCAAAATAATTACAATGCGGCGCAGGCTGTAAAAAGTATGCCCACCTACTTTGGTGACCAAAGATTTACAGCTGGACCGGTATATATCGGAGCTGTTGTAATATTTTTGTTTGTACTTGGGTTGTTTTTGATCCGCGGTGCTTTCAAATGGTGGATTGTAGCTGCAACACTTCTATCAATATTCCTTGCCTGGGGAAAAAACATGGAATGGTTTTCCGACTTGTTTATCAACTTCTTCCCTGGTTACAATAAATTCCGAACGGTTTCCATGATACTTGTAATTGCCGAATTAACAATCCCGCTTTTTGCAATGCTGGCTTTTATCAGGATTCTGAAAAAGGAATTCGAAACCAAAGCATTAACAAAATCTCTTCTTTACTCTCTTTACATAACAGGCGGCTTTGCTTTTGTTTTCGTCCTGATTCCCGGACTATTTTCGAATTTCTCCGGGCCAGCTGACGAACGCATGGATCCATCCCTGGTGAATGCATTAATTACTGACAGGGCAGCACTTCTTCGCTCCGATGCTTTCCGGTCCTTAATATTTGTTCTTCTTACTGCTGGTTTGGTTTGGATGATCATTAAAGATAAAATTAAGGCAACCTGGGCATGCGTGGTACTTGCCCTTTTATTCCTCTTTGATCTTGGCTGGGTAGGTAAACGTTATCTGAACAGCGATAATTTTGTTTCCAAAAGAGAAGCTCAGAACCCTTATATTCCATCTCCTGCCGACCAGGCTATCCTTCAGGATACGGGTTATTACAGAGTTATGAATCTTACTGTAGATCCTTTTAACGATGCCAGCACCTCCTACTTTCACAAATCGATAGGTGGTTATCATGGAGCTAAATTAAAACGTTACCAGGAATTGATTGATCGCCATATCAGCAAAATGAATATACAGGTATTGAACATGCTCAACACCAAGTATTTCATTGGAGCCAGCCAGGATCAGCAGCAGCCTGTTCCGCAAATCAACCCTGATGCTTTAGGAAATGCCTGGTTTGTGGATTCAGTAATGATTGTAGACAATGCCGACCAGGAAATTGCTGCGCTATCAAAACTTAATCCGAAAACAAAAGTTGTTGTTGATAAACGCTTTGAAAACCTTATCACTAAAAAGCTTTACGCCAACGATACTTTGTCGGCAATCTCCTTAACTAAATATGAGCCTAATCATCTCACATACGATATCAATGCCAGTCCCGAAAAGCTGGCGGTTTTTTCTGAAATATATTACGACAAAGGGTGGAATGCCTATTTAGATGGGAAAATAACACCTCATTTCAGAGCTAACTATGTATTAAGGGCGATGCAGATACCTGCAGGAAGCCACAAGCTGGAATTCAAATTTGAGCCACAATCATACGTTACAGGTGAGAAAATATCAATGGCCAGTTCAATATTGCTTGTGATCTTATTATTAGCCGGGTTTGGCTTCGAAATATACCGTTTTAGCAGAAAAGAAGATACTTTATCTGCCTAAGAATTTTCTCAAACGCTGACTCATTGGAGAAGCAAAAATAAAATCGTTTAAATCATCATGGTTGGTATGAAGGATATCATCCTTTGTGCCTTCCCATGCTTTTTCACCATGATGTATAAAAATCACTTTATCGCCTATCTCCATAACCGAGTTCATATCATGCGTGTTTACAACTGTGGTAATATCAAACTCTTCAGTAATTTCCTTAATAAGATTATCGATAACAATCGATGTTTTAGGATCCAGACCTGAATTTGGCTCATCACAAAAAAGGTATTTTGGATTTAAGGAAATTGCTCTTGCAATGGCTACCCTTTTCTTCATACCTCCACTAAGCTCAGATGGAAAAAGGCTATTTGCATTCTCAAGTTTTACTCTTTTCAAACAAAAATTTACCCGGTCGCGCTTTTCTTCAATTGAATATTCGGTAAACATATCAAGAGGAAACATTACATTCTCCTCAACATTAATAGAGTCGAACAGCGCGCCACCCTGAAAAAGCATTCCGATTTGCTTACGTATTTCTCTCTTTTCGCCAATATTCAAACTACTGAAAACAACATCGCCGTAAATAATCTGTCCTCCGTCAATATCATACAAACCCACTACCGACTTAAGCAATACTGTTTTACCTGAACCACTGGGTCCAATAATGATATTTGTTTTACCCCGTTCAAACTGAACTGAAATACCATCAAGAATAACCTTGTCTCCAAAAGATTTGGACACATTCTCCAGTTTGATCATGTTAAAAGCAATTGAGTTAAGATTAAATTGAACATTAAAATAGCAACACTACTAAAAACTACGGCTTTCGTACTGGACTTTCCAACTTCTATGGCTCCGCCTTCAACATAATAACCATTATACGCAGAAATTGACGTAATAACAAAAGCAAAAACAACTGTTTTAATGAGACTATAGGTGATATAATATGGAACAAATGCATATCGGATTCCTTCCAGGTACTGCTCGGTAGTGATAATTCCAGTAAATTCACCAACCACCCATCCTCCGGAAATCCCAATCCCCATGCTGATTAAGGTCAATAAAGGATTGAAAAGCATAGCCGCAATAATCTTCGGTAAAACTAAATAACTTGCGGAGTTAATTCCCATGATCTCGAGAGCATCTATCTGCTCTGTTACGCGCATCATACCAATTTCGGATGATATACTGGACCCTACTTTACCGGCCAGAATAAGAGCCACCATTGTGGACGAAAATTCGAGAAGAATTGAATCTCTTGCAGCGAGTCCAATAAGATATGGCGGCAAAAAAGGACTGGTTGTATTATAAGCCGTTTGAATTGTTATAACAGCACCCATGAACAGAGATATAATAGCAACAATTCCAATTGAATTTATCCCAAGATTTTCAATTTCTCTTATTGCTTGTTTATAGTACATGATGTGCTTCTCTGGTTTGGAGAATACTTTTCGCAGAAATAAAAAATACCGGCCTATATGATATAGAATTCCCATTCGCCTATAATTTGATGTAAAAATAAAAATATATCGTCAAATAAGTTTTGACAAAAAGTTTGTTCTTTTAAACTTCGCTGAAAGTTATGGATAATTCATATTTTTGTACACTCTAATTTAAAAATAATCACTATTCATGAATCAAAACAATTATTGCATTATAATGGCTGGTGGTGTTGGAAGTCGATTCTGGCCACTAAGTCGCTCAAACAAACCAAAACAATTCCTTGATATTCTTGGCTTAGGAAAATCCCTTCTTCAATTAACCTACGACAGGTTCAAAAAAATTGTTCCCGAAGAGAATATCCTTATTGTTGCTCATGAAGATTATGAAGACCTTATTTATGAACATATCCCGGGAATCAGGAAAGAACAGCTGTTACTTGAGCCTATGCGCAAAAACACCGCCGTTTGTATCGCCTATTCGAATTTTAAAATTTTTAAAAATAATCCTAAAGCGAACTTAATCGTCGCCCCGTCCGACCACCTTATCCTTCGCGAAGACGAATTTTTGAGAGTTATTCAGGAAGGCCTTGAATTTACTGCCCAGAATGATGCATTGCTTACCATAGGAATACAGCCCAGCCGACCTGAAACCGGTTACGGATATATACAGGCTAATGGATTAAAAAACAACTCCAATTTCCGTAAGGTTAAAACTTTCACCGAAAAGCCAAACATTGAAATGGCCAAAGTATTCTACGAAAGTGGAGAATTTTACTGGAACTCGGGAATTTTCATCTGGTCGCTCGAATCTATTATGCATGCCTTTGAGCTATATATGCCAGATTTGAACAATCAGTTTAACGAATCTATTGATGCTCTGAACACTCCGGACGAAAAAGATTTCATCAACAACCTTTATCCAAAAAGCAAAAGCATTTCCATCGACTATGCTATAATGGAAAAGGCCGAAAATGTATATGTATTAACAGCCGATTTCGGATGGTCCGATCTGGGAACATGGGGCTCACTTTATACTCACATTGATAAGGATGAGAACGAAAATGCCATAACAGGTAAAAACGTCTTCCTCTATAACAGCCAAAACTGCATTGTTAACATCCCCAATGATAAGCTGGCCGTTCTGCACGGTTTAGACGATTATATTGTTGTGGAGTCAGACAAGATTTTACTCATCTGCAAAAAAGATGAGGAACAAAAAATAAAAGAATTTGTAAACGACGTCCGAATAAAAAAAGGTGACGAATATGTATAAAACAAAAAAGACGCTTTTAAGCGTCTTTTTTGTTTTATGAGGCAGGAATATTCTAATATTCCCATAAATCGTGTTCAACTTCAAACAAATATTGTTTAATTCTGTCAGCTTCGAGTAACGCTTCAATACCTGTTGCATATTCTTCGATACGACGGTTATCATAAACGTTTGTTTCTTTATAAATATAACCGGTGAATCTTCTTTGCATAAAAAGATCGTCATAAGATATTGGCTGGGCATCGTTGAATCTTGTGTAAACCGGATGGCTGGCAAGTAAGTTACGTGCTTCAGGATAATAAACCCAGAATACCTGTTTCATTGTCATTTCAGCTTCATCATCAGCTTCGGCAGTTCCGGTTTGCCCGGCAACCTGGCGTGGGAAGAATCTGATAGGGCACAATCCCAAAATGCGCACCTGCATGGTGGAATGTTGCTTATCAAAAAACCATTTTTCCTTAATTAACAGCTTTTTAACCTGCTCAACCTGACGGTCGTTTTTGTAAGAAGTATCTTTGGGATTATTATTGGCATCAATTACCTGTGTTGTCTTTTGTACAGCATCAAGATTAACATCAATATCCTCCTTGGTCATGGCAATTTTGAACTCATCATAAAGATTGTTTGGGTTATAAACCTGTAAGCCCTCATTATCTATACCGTACAAAAGAAGAGAAATTAAACTCATTCTTTCTCCGATGGGTTTGGTAGGAAAATAAAGCGGTAAATTGGCTTTTTCTCTCAGGTCAACCATTCTCCATACTATTTTCGACCACATAACATCAGCTTCACGAACATCCGGATAAGGTATGGGTTTCTTGAACGGAATGTTAACCTTGTCATAAACCTCCTTCTTTACATCCTGCCCCACAACCGAGCTAGAAACGATGCCTGACAGGACAACTCCTATCAATAACACAAAAATGTTTTTCATAGGTACTATTTTTTTATGTTAATTAATTTTAAAAACTAATGGTGATAACTCTCTCACGCCTCCATCAGGGCCAACAGCTTTGATGTCGAGGAAGTAAACTTTACTTCCTTTACCCAGTCCCTTAATTAAATCCTGTTGTTGCGGAGTAATTCTGTTTGATTTAGAGGTAATATCCTGAGAAAAACCTCCCACATTTGCCGACACAGTAAATTCAGTTACAGTATAACTCAATTTAAAGTCGAAGTTTTCCATATCTGCCTGCACGATCGACTGAAGGGCAAGCAAATTCTTTTCGATCACGCCACCTTTTCTTGAAGCAACTTTAGCAACCGGGTCAGGAACTCTCTTAACACGGAAATCCATATTCCCCATGGTTTTCCATTTCCCATCTATCTGAGCTTCGACAGAAACAATGGCATTACCCATCATTTTTGGCTTTACAATGTAACTACCACCTTGTTTGTTGATAGTTCCGTTTGTAATACTCGCGCGGATTTTATCTGCTGGCACACCTGCAACTGAAATATCAACAGGGTTGTCCACTCCTAAATAAAATACGTTCATAGCAGTCGGGGAAATTACTGCAGAAGCTTCTGCAACCTGATATTCGGCTTCGAAAGGGTAAAAAGATTCAACACCTTCGGGTGATTTAATTTTAACCAAACCTCCCCATTTAATATTACCCTGTGCGCCTCCCATTCTTTCATATAATCCGCGACCATTAGGTTGGATTTTAAGCGTTTCATAATTTCCAACCATCTGATAAGTCACTGTACCATCAGGATTCTTCTTTTGTTCGTACCGACCAACATATACCTCCGGACTTTGAGTAGTATCACGCGCTGAAATAAAAACTTCAGCCTGATATTGGTTACCTTTTAAAATGTAGTTGGAGTTGGTAGTAACAATTGCCTCCAGTTTGTTAAACTTAAATGAACCTGCGTCAATCTGAGCCAGCAGATAGCGCACCATTTCCGATTCAACATTCCGTACATCGCCCTGCATTTTGGACAAAATGGTTGTTACTGCAATAAGAGGAATTTCGCCAAAGTGAGCCGATTCCCATGAATGCTTTACACCTTCAACCATAGGAGGATCGGCAGTATCAAGCAATTTCTCAATAGAAGCTCTTATGTCTTTATCATCAGGACTAATTAATGAGAGGCAATATTCTCTATGCTTGATATATCGTTCTTTAATTTCCTTACCTTTTCCATTGTTGAAGTCTCCAACCATAACACGTGTTGGAACGTCGGTATTGTCTTTAGCTTCAACTTTAATACCTTCAAGCTTATCTTTGGTCTTTATTGCTTCTGCATCTTCACCATCAGCAGCTTTAACAAGATCTACCTTCACACTATGTATGAAGCTTATTAACTCTTCAGTTCTCTTTTTGATTTCGTTGGATTTCTGCATCCAAGGTCCAACCTTGTCAGGATTTGACGCTGCCAACGTGCTCATTTCATCGTACAAGGTCTTATTTTTCTCTGCAAAGTTCTGATTTGTTACAGATAAACCCTCATCGACGAGTACAAAGGCATCAAGGACTTGTTTTGATACATTTAGTGCGAGCAAAGCTGTAAGCACCAAATACATCATCCCAATCATTTTCTGCCTGGGTGTTTCCTTACCGTGTCCCATATCTTAAGACTACTTTTTGGGATTAATAACACTCATTGCAGCAAGCATATTCCCATAGATGGCGTTTAACGATGACAAATTCTGGCTTAACTGGGATATTTCCTGCTTGTATTTTTGAGTTTCTTCAGCAGATTGTTGCAGGTCATTCATTAATTTACCAAATCCGCTATACAATGACTGGGTTTCTTTCAAATGATCGTTGGCTCCCCGGAGTTGCAGTTCATAAACAGCATTCAGGGCAGACAGGTTTTTATTGACATTTTCCAGTTGATTTCCGTATGCTTTGGAATTATCAGATATAGCTGAAATATCTTGTTTCACAGTTTGGGCTAGTGAGCTGTACGATTGGGTTAATGTACTAACTGATTCCTGAATAGCCTGGTTGGATTGTACAAAATTATTTGACAATTGTCCAACAGAGCTGGCAGCTGTTTTAACATTTGTAACGTACATGGAGGTAGCTGAAGCAGCTTCTGAAAGATCCGACAGATTAGCAGAAGCATGGCTGATTTTATCCAATGATTCGCCAAGTCGCTTGAAAGTTGCGGGCCCAACGTCCGCATTGGATACGAGATCTTCAAATTTTTCGAGCGTTACCTGACCGGCTTTACCTGCTTCCTTGATACCCTCAACTTCATCAGGGTCAGTCATGCCGGCTAATTCCGGGTAAACCAATGTCCAGTCAAGTTCTTCGTGCAAAGGTTCAAAAGCAGAGAATGTAAAAATGACTGCTTCTACAATAAGACCAAGTGGTAAAAATATCTGCCAGCCATTCCAGTGCATAATCTTAAAGAGAGCACCGATAATAACAACAGCTGCACCTATACCGTAAAGCTTGGCCATAAAATTTTTCCAGCCAGAGCTTTGAACTAATTCGGAAATATTCATAATTCAATTTTTATAATAAGTCGGGTAGATTTGATTAATTGTTACCTCCAAGGTAAGCTCTTACACAACGAAATCCGATATAAGATTTGGTAGTGTCCTGATATTCGTAGGTACGTGTACCCACTTGCATGTAATAAGCAATGTCTTTCCAAGAACCTCCTCTAACCACTTTTCTTTTCATTACTGCAGGGTCGTCCGGGCGAGCTTCGTATTTATAATCGGGATTTAAGTCGTGAGTGAAAACGTATGCAGATTCGTCAAAAGCATTGGCAGTCCATTCGGCCACGTTTCCAGCCATATCATATAACCCCCATTCGTTAGGTTCGTAAGATCCAACGCGAACTGTATGTAAACCGCCATCATCAGCATAATTACCTCTCAAAGGTTTGAAGTTTGCAAGGAAGCAACCTTCTCTGTTACGGGTATACATACCTCCCCATGGGTACATTGAATTTTCAAGACCACCTCTGGCTGCATATTCCCATTCTGCCTCAATTGGTAAACGATATTCCTGAACTGCAATTTCATCTTCTTTGGCCAAAGCATCATTCAGGAACTGAGTTCTCCAGATACAAAATGCACGGGCTTGCCTCCAGGATACGCCAACAACAGGATAATCGTCGTAAGCAGGATGCCAGAAATAACTATTGGCAAGAGGCTCGTTATATGAATATGTAAAGTCGGCAACCCATGCTAATGTATCAGGATAAACATTGATTACATCGCGCATGATAAACGAAGAACGGTTCTGAACGGGAGTTCTTTCGCCAAGCGCATTGTAAACAAAACCTTCGTATTGTTTGGTACTGAAGTTATACCTGTTCGATTTTTTTGCTGCCTGCTGGAGGTCAACCCAAAAATATTCGTACATCAGTTTACGGGTGTCGATTTCTTTCCTTCTGTAGAATCTTTCATTTTCAGGAAGGTAAATTTCCTTCAACACTTCATTTTGTTCTTCATCCTGGTCGTCGATTTCAGTTTCCCAATTTAAGGTTGGAGGATCAATAGGATTACCGTTTTCATCTTCTGAAATTAAAAATTCTTCATTAGATTCTCCCAGCATCCTTCTCATGATTGAATCACGGACCCAATATACAAACTGACGATATTCGTTGTTTGTAATTTCTGTTTCATCCATCCAAAATGCGTCGACCGAAACTGTTTTGGCAAGTGTAGATTGCGCCCAGGCAACATCTTGATCACTGGGGCCCATGTTGAATTTACCTTGAGGAACAAAAACCATTCCGAAGGGATCAGGTTCAAAATACTTCTTTCTGCCTTCCACTCCGACAAGCTCTCCACTGCTACTCTTACTGCAGCTATTATTCAGGAGTACAAGGACTAAACCTACGAGAAGTAATCTTTTCATAACGTTGAGGTGTTTATAGATTGCAACTTCTTATTATTAATATATTATAAAATATTCGTGTTATTAAAGTTAAGTAATTTTTTATAAAAACCTAATACTTTTATATTTCTGCGGAGCCTTTTCCTTCTGGATTGAAAAACAATATCCAACCATAAATTCGTGTGAACCGCCACTATTTTTAAACACATCGGAAATCGTAAAGTCGTAAGAATAACCAAGCTTTAATCCATTTGATAATTCTACGCCAATCATCCCGATAATAGCATCATTTATCCTGTAAGATAACCCTCCCCAAAACTTTTTATTATAAAGAACGGATGTATTCACATCTAATTGTGTTGTTTTACCATCGCTTTTTACGAAAACCGAAGGAATAAGTTCGAAAGAAGGATTAGGAAGTGTAATATTATATCCTGAAGTTAAATAATAGTGTCTTGCAAGAAAAGGTTTTCCCTTTTGATAGTCTAATTCAGCCTGTCTAATATGCGTTGAAGATAATCCTAAATAAAGTTTTTCAGTCCGATAAAATAAACCTGCTGCAAAGTCTACCACCATTGCACTTTCTTTTTTGTTAGGAATAGATGGATCGGTTTCAGGAGAGGTATAATTGCCGTTTTGGGGAACATACCACTCAGCATTGAGCGATTTGTTCATTAATTCAACACCAGCCCCGATTCCGAGCTTACCATCGCCGACATTAAGCCGGTAGGCATAGCTGAAATTCAAGCCGATATCTCTGTCATATCCCCATTTATCATTCATAACTCCTAAAGCTATTCCACTGTTAAGTTTAAATGGTTTAATTGCTGCGTTAACATTGAAGAGTGATGTAGAAGGTGCGCCTTTAAAACCCACCCATTGTTCCCTGTGAAGAAGGGTTGCACAAATTGCATCATTACTTCCAGCATAGCCCGGGTTTATTGCCATGGAATTGAACATATTCTGGCTGAACTGCGGATCCTGCTGAGCTTTTACAGCAAAAATGGAAGTTAGAAGAATCAGTGCAAAAACTATACGTTTTTTCTGGGTAACAAAATTCACTGTCATCGATTCTAAGATCAGTAAAACAATTAATATGAATGTTTATGCACAAATTTAACATTTTCTGAATATATCCTGCTTCCATTGTAAACCATTTATACTAAATAAAGCAAAATATGTTACCGTATTAGGCGGTTTTATTGTGTTATTTATGCTGTTAATTTATATATTACTAACTATTAAGTTTTTACAAGAATTCAACTCATCTTTTGCAGCATCTTCCACCATCTCTCAGGAATATCCTGGGCAACAGCACGTTCATAATCTTGTAAAGAACAGGAAATAATTAATTTATCGTCGGGTTTAACAGGGACTTCAACCCACCAGCGATTGCTTTTATTACTCCGGTAAAACACAAATTCCTGCGAAAGCTGGTTAACGTGTATTTCGAACCTTGTAAAATCCGATTTGTTTATCTGAGGTGATTCAATGATTTGATTTATCAGCCCTTCTATAAAGTACCAGATGATCTGGCTTGCCAGCATACAACTGATATTTCTTCCCGGATCGGTTCCTATGTCGTAAACCCCAAAGGCCTGAACTTTATTGCTTAAACCGGCATAAAAACTTAACTGGCATGCTTCCTCGCCTGTAAAGCCATTTGGCGACTTAATGAGCGACCCCGGCGAATCGGCATACTTCACCGAATTCAAGCTCAGGTTAACAATTTCAGCATCCCTGATAACTGGTTCGAATTCCTTAAGACCTGAACGCACAATTCCTAAACGGAAAGCATCAAAGTATAAATCATCCAGCAGATCAACTTCCTTTTGAGATACATAAAACGTTTGATACCCTAAGTTAGTGTAGTTAAAAAGATACTCGCTGTTGCGGAAGATCACCTCATCGAGGGTTATTCTGTCCGAGAGGCGATCCCCCTCGAATAAAAGATTGATATGCGAATCGATATGGATAAGACCAGCTGGCCTTTTATTTGAGACAAACCCAAGAAAGTTTCCAAGGCCCAAATCGGAAGTACTGCCCAATAAAACTGTAACTATCTTTTTCTGATGAAGCTGGGCAACCACCTCCCCTACAGCAAAGGCTGTGTCCTTAGGAGATTTACCCCTGATGATATTCCCAATATCGATAATTTTAAAACTCTGGGAGGATTTTGAAAGAAAAGCCAGATCCTTGCGAATCTCGTAAGCAATAAGATATTCCTCGCTTTCTTCTTTAAAATCTGACTGGGGTAATCCAATCAAAGCAACCCTATAAGAGGACCAATCGAAGGATTCGTTAAAATTGTAAGCGGTGATATTCGTTCCAAGATTACTATCCTTAAGCAAAATTGAGTGATAAAAATCGCTCACAGGTTTAACAAAACCTTCTATTTCCATAAATGTCTATTTCTTTTTCTTTTTGGGTTTAACCTCTGTGTTTTTAATTATTTCTCTGCACTCTTCCAAAGTAAGAGAAGCAGCATTTTTAGATTTCGGTATTTTGAAGTTATCCTTTTTGTAGGAAATGTATGGACCAAAACGTCCATTAAGAACAAGAATATCCTTATCCTCAGGAAAGGTCTTAATCGTTTTATTCTGATCGTCTTCCCGCTTTTTATGGATAAGCTCCACAGCCCGCTCGGCATTAATGGTGTAAGGGTCGTCAACACCTGCTTTTAATGAAATGAATTTACTGTTGTGTACGATATAAGGGCCAAAACGACCAATACCAGCGTTTATATCCTTTCCTTCATAATCGCCAACTTTACGAGGAAGTTTAAAAAGCTCCAAAGCTTCCTGAAGAGTTATAGTTTCAATGCGCTGACCTTTTAATAAACTTGCAAATTTCGGTTTTTCCTCATCGCTGGCTTCTCCAATCTGAGCCATGGGTCCAAACCGCCCAATTTTAACCAGAACGGGTTTACCACTTACAGGATCAGTTCCAAGATTTCGTTCACCAACATTCCTTTCTGATTTCGCAATGGTTTCTTCAACTTTTGAATGGAAAGGATTATAGAATTTATCCAGCATCTCAGTCCACTTTAGTTTCCCTTCTGCAATTTCGTCGAATTGCTTTTCGACACTTGCCGTAAAGTTATAATCCAAAATATTTTGAAAATAGCTTACAAGGAAATCGTTTACAACCATGCCAATATCGTTCGGGAAAAGCTTTGATTTCTCCGCTCCCGTTATTTCTGTTTTTACAGCTTCTTCAATATTATTATTCTTAAGCGTAAATACCTTGTATTTCCGTTCAGTTCCTTCTCTGTCTTCCTTAACAATATAGCCTCTCTGCTGAATAGTTGAAATTGTTGGTGCGTAAGTAGACGGACGGCCAATTCCCAATTCCTCAAGCTTCTTAACAAGGCTTGCTTCAGTATAACGCGGAGGATGATATGTAAATCTCTCGGTAGCATTAATAGCCTTTAAATCCAGCACCTGACCAACATTCAGAGGAGGAAGTATTTTAGTGTTCTCTTCTTCGTTTTCGTCATCAGTCGACTCAAGATAAACTTTCAGGAAGCCATCGAATTTTATTACTTCTCCTACTGCTTCAAACTTTTCTTTGGTAGTTGAAATATCAATGATTGCTGTAGTTTTCTCAAGTGCCGCATCACTCATTTGTGACGCGATAGTCCGCTTCCAGATAAGTTCGTAAAGCTTTTTCTCCTGAGGAGACCCATCAATGGAAATATTCTCCATGTAAGTGGGCCGAATAGCCTCATGCGCTTCCTGAGCACCTTTCGATTTTGTTTTATATTGTCGCGGGAATGAATATTTATCTCCATATTCCTTAATAATGGTTGCCTTAGCCATACTGACAGCCGTTTCGGAAAGGTTAACCGAGTCAGTTCTCATGTAGGTAATATTTCCCGACTCATATAATTTCTGAGCTATGGACATGGTTTGAGCAACCGAATACCCGAGCTTCCTGCTTGCTTCCTGCTGAAGAGTGGAAGTTGTAAAAGGTGCAGCAGGCGATTTTTTCGTGGGTTTGGTAATAACATCGGCTACCTTAAAGCTGGCATTCTTGCATTTTCCTAAAAACTGCAGTGTTTGCTCCGAATTATCGATCCGCTGGGGTAATTCAGCAACAAGAGTTGACTTTTTAGGATCGTCGAGCAGAAAATTAGCCATAACCCGGAAGGACGACGTACTTTTATAAGCCAGAATTTCTCTCTCGCGTTCGCAAATTAACCTCACAGCAACCGACTGAACCCTTCCGGCAGAAAGACTTGGCTTTACTTTTCGCCATAAAATGGGAGAAATTTCATATCCAACCATCCGGTCGAGCAATCTTCGTGCTTGTTGTGCGTTTACTAGATTATCATCAATAAACCTCGGATTTTCTATGGCTTTTAAAATTGCATCTTTGGTAATTTCATTAAAAACAATGCGCCGGGTTTTTTCTTTTTTCAAACCAAGCACCTCGTACAAATGCCATGAAATAGCTTCTCCTTCGCGGTCTTCATCGGAGGCGAGCCAAACCATACCGGCTTCCTTAACCATTTTTTTGAGTTCTGACACGAGTTTTTTCTTATCCTCGGGAATAACATACAAAGGCTGATAGTTATGCTGCAAGTCAATACTCAACGTATTTTTTTCCAAATCGCGAATATGCCCGTAACTGGACTTAACAACAAAACCCTTTCCCAGGAACTTCTCAATGGTTTGTGCCTTTGCAGGAGACTCAACAATTACAAGGTTTTCGATCATAAATTTGAAATCAGTTATTTGGAACTACAACGCAAAGTAATATAAATAGGTACGTAAGTTCAAAATTAATTTAAATATAATTTGCTATTTTTACCCACCATTATTTCGATGAAACCATGACTAATCGTAATTTGAACCATAATAATTATCTGAAATATTTTTGGATCATCATTCTTGCCCCAATAAGCCTTGGTGTATTGATTATATTTTTAACAGCTATGGGATGGCTGGGGTTTATGCCAACAATTGAAGATTTACAAAACCCTTCGAGAGACCTGGCGTCAGAGGTAATTTCGGAGGATGATAAAATTCTGGGAACTTTCTATTTAAGTGAAAACCGGAACCCGGTTGAATATAAAGATCTATCACCTTTTCTTGTTGATGCATTAATTGCGAGGGAAGATCACAGATTCCAGAAACATTCGGGAATAGATGGTGTAGCGCTTTTCAGGGTGGCTGTAAGAACTGTTTTAATGCGTAACACCGGTCAGGGAGGAGGCAGTACAATTACCCAGCAATTGGCGAAGAACTTATTCCCCCGCGATACAACCGAATACAAATTCGGGATGGTCCGCAGCACTGTCACCGCGCTTCGTAAATTTAAGGAATGGGTAATTGCTGTTAAACTCGAAAGAAATTATACAAAAGACGAAATCCTGACCATGTACCTGAATACGGTACCATTCAGTGGCGATGCTTTTGGTATTAAGGCGGCATCCCGGGCATTCTTTAACAAGTCGGCCGATTCGTTAAAAATTGAAGAAGCTGCACTTCTGGTAGGTTTACTGCAAGCTCCATCCAAATTTAACCCTGTCCGTAATCCCGAGCGTTCACAACTCCGACGTAACTCTGTGTTACAAAAGATGTTCGAACACGATTTTATTACAGAACAGCAATACGATTCGCTAATAACTATTCCCGTTCAGGTAAGTTACAATTCTCAGGGGCATAACGCCGGAAAAGCAACTTATTTCAGAGAGAAACTTCGATACATCATGACCCGGCAAAAACCGGAAAGATCGCGCTACGGTAGTTACCAGAGTTTCTTTGAGGACTCGACCGAATGGGAAAACAATCCTTTATACGGATGGTGCAACAAAAACAAAAAGCCCGATGGCTCTCCATACAACTTATATACTGACGGATTAAAAATTCATTCGACGATCAATTACCGTATGCAGGAATATGCGGAAGAGGCTTTAAAACAGCATTTAAAAGAAGCCCTTCAGCCAGCATTCGATAAGGAAAAGAAAGGTAAAAAGAAAGCGCCTTTTTCAAACGATCTTACCGAGGCGGATATCGAAAATGTAATGAAAAGCGCAATGCGCAGAACCGACAGGTACCGGTCATTAAGGAACGAAGGGCTTCAGGAAAGTGAAATCCTTAAAAATTTCAAGACAAAGACCGATATGACCATTTTTACGTGGAATGGAGACAAAGACACGGTTATGTCGCCCTGGGATTCAATCCGTTACTTTAAACAACTCCTGCGAGCCAGCTTTATGGCCATGGATCCACACACAGGCCACATAAAAGCTTGGATTGGCGGACCCGATTCAAGATACTTTGCATACGACGGGGTAAAAACTCAAAAACGACAGGTGGGTTCTACAATTAAGCCCTTCCTCTATACCCTTGCTATGCAGATGGGCTTCAAACCCTGCGATAAAGTTCTGAATGTTCCGGTTACTTTCCCAGTGGGAGACTCAACGTGGACCCCCAAAAACTCAGGAACCACCAAATACGACGGCAAACTTGTAACTCTGAAATGGGGTTTATCAAACTCGGTAAATAACATTTCTGCTTACATCATCAAACAATTTAATCCTTCGCTGGTAGCCGATATCATTGAAAAAATGGGCGTAAAAAGCAAAATTGACGCTGTCCCTTCCATATTCCTTGGAACATCCGATATCAGTCTCTTCGAAATGGTGGGCGCATATTCCTCCTTTGCAAATAAAGGAGTTTATACCGAGCCTATTATGGTATCGAGGATTGAGGACAAAAACGGCAACGTTATCTCCTCGTTCCAGCCACAAAAAATTGAAGCCATAAGTGAACACACTGCTTATCTGATGCTCAATCTTCTGCAGAGTGTTGTTCAGGGAGGAACAGCATCCAGATTAAGATACAGATACAATTTGATGAACGACATTGGCGGAAAAACAGGAACCTCGCAAAACCATTCCGATGGCTGGTTTATGGGTGTAACCCCGGACCTTGTTGCCGGAACCTGGGTTGGAGGTGAAGACCGTTCCATTCACTTTGAGTATCTTGACGAAGGTCAGGCAGCTGCCACAGCTCTGCCAATCTTTGGTTTATTTATGCAGAAGGTTTATGCGGATAAAAACATTAATCTCACCCAAGGACCATTCGAGCGGCCGGCAAGTTTTAATGTTGATATGAATTGTCCTGTTTCTGAAATTGAAAAACAGTCGGAAGCTGAAATAGAAGAAGAGTACTAAACAGGGATTGGTAATTGAACTTTCTGGTTTATTAGGAAAGTGTTACACGCCCTTCCCCGGAATGGAGGCTATTAATTCTCGGGTGTAGATGGATTGAGGATTTTTAAATATGGAATC